>NZ_JBHUZM010000010.1:0-112546 GCF_042667665.1 Streptomyces sp. NPDC057307
GCACCCGCCCGGTGGGTGATCAGCCCCGCCACCAGTCGTCGAGCGGCGTGACCGGTACGGTCCGCTTGTGCCGGGTCGCGAGATACACCGACTCCACCCTCGCCGCCAGATCGGGCGTGACGTCGACACCCTCCAGATAGTCGTCGAGCTGGGCGTACGTGAGCCCGAGGGCCTCCTCGTCGGGCAGCGCGGGCCGGTCGTCCTCCAGGTCGGCGGTCGGCACCTTCTCCCAGACACTCGCCGGCGCGCCCAACTCCGCCAGCAGCGCGGCTCCCTGACGCTTCGTCAGCCCCGTCAGCGGGGTGAGGTCCACACCGCCGTCGCCGTACTTGGTGAAGAATCCGGTCACCGCCTCCGCCGCGTGGTCGGTCCCCACGACGAGCAGACCCAGCTGCCCGGCGATCGAGTACTGGATCACCATCCGCTCACGGGCCTTGATGTTGCCGCGTACGAAGTCCCGCAGCCGGGGCTCGTCGCCCAGCAACTCCCGCAGCCCGAGGGCCGATTCGGCGCCGACGGCGTCCGCGCTCGGCTTGACGTTCACCACGATCGACCGGTCGGGCCGGATGAACTCCAGCGCGATCTGCGCGTCGTGCTCGTCGGCCTGTACGCCGTAGGGCAGCCGCACCGCGACGAAGACGGCCTCGTGCCCCTCGGCCCGCAGCTCCTCGCCCGCCAGCTGGCACAGCCTGCCGGTCAGCGTGCTGTCCTGGCCGCCGCTGATCCCGAGCACATAGCCCTTGGCGGGGGTGGAGCGCAGATAGTCCTTGAGGAAGTCGACCCGTCGCCGGATCTCGACCTTGGGCACGATGGTCGTCTTGACGCCGAGTTCGGCAAGAATCTGCTCACGTAGGTTCGCCACCCGTGCACTGTACTGACCGGCTTCGACCGCTGTGCGCGCAGGCGGAAATGCCCCGGACCTCGTACGGTCCGGGGCATCCGTCACACCTTCGGCAGGTGTCAGCGGCTGTGCTGCGAGTCCGCGACCGTCACCTCGACGCGCTGGAACTCCTTCAGCTCGCTGTAACCGGTCGTCGCCATCGCCCTCTTGAGCGCGCCGAAGAAGTTCATCGACCCGTCCGGGCTGTGCGAGGGGCCGGTCAGGACCTCCTCGGTCGTCCCGACGATGCCCAGGTCCACCAACTTGCCACGCGGCACGTCCTCGTGGACGGCCTCCATGCCCCAGTGGTGCCCCTTGCCCGGCGCGTCGTTCGCCCGCGCCAGCGGGGAGCCCATCATCACCGCGTCGGCCCCGCACGCCACGGCCTTGGGCAGGTCGCCGGACCAGCCCACGCCGCCGTCGGCGATCACGTGCACGTACCGGCCGCCGGACTCGTCCATGTAGTCGCGCCGGGCCGCGGCCACGTCCGCGACCGCCGTCGCCATCGGCACCTGGATGCCCAGCACGTTACGGGTGGTGTGCGCGGCCCCGCCGCCGAAGCCCACCAGCACACCGGCGGCGCCGGTGCGCATCAGGTGCAGCGACGCGGTGTACGTGGCGCAGCCGCCGACGATGACCGGGACGTCCAGCTCGTAGATGAACTGCTTCAGGTTCAGCGGCTCGGCCGCGCCCGAGACATGCTCGGCGGAGACCGTCGTACCCCGGATGACGAAGATGTCCACCCCGGCGTCCACGACGGCCTTGGAGAACTGCGCGGTGCGCTGCGGCGAGAGCGCGGCGGCCGTGACCACGCCCGAGTCACGCACCTCCTTGATGCGCCGGCCGATCAGGTCTTCCTGGATCGGCGCGGCGTAGATCTCCTGGAGCCTGCGGTTGGCGGTGGCCTCGTCCAGCTCGGCGATCTCGTCCAGCAGCGGCTGCGGGTCCTCGTAACGGGTCCACAGACCTTCGAGGTTGAGCACGCCGAGCCCGCCCAGCTCACCGATGCGGATCGCCGTGCTCGGCGAGACCACGGAGTCCATGGGGGCGGCCAGGAACGGCAGCTCGAAGCGGTAGGCGTCGATCTGCCAGGCGATCGAGACCTCCTTGGGGTCGCGGGTGCGCCGGCTGGGGACGACGGCGATGTCGTCGAAGGCGTACGCGCGGCGTCCGCGCTTGCCGCGGCCGATCTCGATCTCAGTCACGATGTGTGGCCTTTCCTCTACGTCTGCGCCTTCAGTATCCCCGACCCGGCCCGGCACATCCGTGAGGGGCGGTCCCGAGATGAACGGGACCGCCCCTCACCGACAAGCCGGACGTCGGGTCGCCAGGTCGTCAGCGACCCGTGTAGTTCGGTGCCTCGACCGTCATCTGGATGTCGTGCGGGTGGCTCTCCTTGAGACCGGCCGCGGTGATCCGGACGAACCGGCCCTTGCGCTCCATCTCGTCGATGGAGGCCGCGCCCACATATCCCATGGTCTGCCGCAGACCGCCGATGAGCTGGTGCAGTACGGCGCTCAGCGGGCCGCGGTAGGGCACCTGGCCCTCGATGCCCTCGGGGACCAGCTTGTCGTCCGAGGACACCTCGCCCTGGAAGTAACGGTCCTTCGAGTACGAACGGCCCTGGCCGCGCGACTGCATCGCGCCCAGCGAACCCATCCCGCGGTACGACTTGAACTGCTTGCCGTTGATGAACTGCAGCTCGCCGGGCGACTCCTCGCAGCCCGCGAGCAGGCTGCCGAGCATCACCGTGGACGCGCCGGCCGCGAGGGCCTTGCCGATGTCGCCCGAGTACTGGAGCCCGCCGTCGCCGATGACCGGGACGCCCGCCGCCTGGCAGACCACCGCGGCCTCGTAGATCGCGGTGACCTGGGGGACGCCGATGCCGGCGACGACGCGCGTCGTGCAGATCGAGCCGGGCCCGACGCCGACCTTCACGCCGTCCACGCCCGCGTCGATCAGCGCCTGGGCGCCGTCGCGGGTGGCCACGTTCCCCCCGATGACATCCACCGGAACACTCGACTTGATCTTGGACATCCAGCTCAGCGCGTTGCTGTTGTGGCCGTGCGAGGTGTCCACGACCAGGAAGTCCACCCCGGCCGCGACCAGTGCCTGGGACCGCTCCAGCGCCTCGGGGCTGGCCCCGACGGCCGCGCCGACGAGCAGCCTGCCCTCGCCGTCCTTGGCCGCGTTCGGGTACTTCTCGGCCTTGACGAAGTCCTTGACCGTGATGAGGCCCTTGAGAATGCCCTTGTCGTCGACGAGCGGCAGCTTCTCGATCTTGTGGCGGCGCAGCAGCTCCATGGCGTCCACGCCGGAGATGCCGACCTTGCCGGTGACGAGCGGCATCGGGGTCATGACCTCGCGCACCTGGCGCCCGCGGTCCGACTCGAAGGCCATGTCGCGGTTGGTGACGATGCCGAGGAGCTTGCCCGCGGCGTCGGTGACCGGGACGCCGCTGATCCGGAACTTGGCGCAGAGTTCGTCCGCCTCACCGAGCGTCGCGTCGGGGCGGACGGTGATCGGGTCGGTGACCATGCCGGACTCGGAGCGCTTCACGAGGTCGACCTGGTTGGCCTGGTCGGCGATGGAGAGATTGCGGTGCAGCACACCGACGCCGCCCTGCCGGGCCATGGCGATCGCCATGCGGGCCTCGGTGACCTTGTCCATGGCGGCGGAGAGCAGGGGGAGGTTCACCCTGACGTTCCGGGAGACCAGGGACGTGGTGTCCACCTGGTTCGGCAGGACTTCCGAGGCGCCGGGCAGCAGCAGCACGTCGTCGTATGTCAGCCCGAGCGTCGCGAACTTCTCGGGCACTCCGTCGACGTATGCAGTCATGACACCTTCCCCAATGGCCTTGATCGGTGCGGATGCCCATGCTAACGGGAAGCGGGGCCGTCGAATTCCACGCTCCCGCGCCGCCCTGTACCCGGCACCGCTCTGTGCCCGGCTACGGCTCCGTGCCCGGCTCACCGCTCGTGTGCGGCGTACCGCTCTGTCCGGTTACTGCTCGGCCAGCGCGCGCAGTCTGCTGAGCGCGCGGTGCTGTGCGACCCGTACGGCGCCGGGCGACATCCCCAGCATCTGGCCGGTCTCCTCGGCGGTCAGCCCCACGGCGACCCGCAGCACGAGCAGCTCGCGCTGGTTGTCCGGGAGGTTGGCGAGGAGCTTCTTCGCCCACTCGGCGTCGCTGCTGAGCAGCGCGCGCTCCTCCGGCCCGAGGGAGTCGTCGGGCCGCTCGGGCATCTCGTCCGAGGGCACGGCCGTCGAGCCCGGGTGCCGCATGGCGGCCCGCTGGAGATCGGCGACCTTGTGCGCGGCGATGGCGAAGACGAAGGCTTCGAAGGGCCTGCCGGTGTCCTTGTAGCGCGGGAGCGCCATCAGGACGGCGACGCAGACCTCTTGTGCGAGGTCCTCCACGAAGTGGCGGGCGTCACCCGGCAGTCGGTTCAGCCGGGTGCGGCAGTAGCGCAGCGCGAGGGGGTGCACATGGGCCAGAAGATCGTGCGTCGCCTGCCCGTCCCCGTCGACGGCACGATGAACGAGCGCACCGATCACCGTGGTCTCGTCATCGCGCATCGGACCATGGTGCCTCGGCGGCCGCTGATCCGTGGCACCGCGTTCATAGTTGTGCACCGAAGCGTTATGAGCAGGTGCGCCGGAACTCATCTCCTGCGCCCTCCCCTTCCGCTCGCCCGACTCGTCCCCGAGGAACTCCACAACTCAAGGATGCGGCATCGGGCGGGAAACTGTGGCGTACGGGCACCGACAACCCGCTCCGCCGCCCCGTCCGCCGCACGGCAGACGGGGTTCCACGACTCTCCGGACGAGCTGTCCGTACCGCCCCGACCAGGGCCTAACGGACCAGACCCCAGCGGAATCCGAGGGCCACGGCATGCGCACGGTCCGACGCTCCGAGCTTTTTGAACAGACGCCGGGCGTGCGTCTTGACCGTGTCCTCGGAGAGGAAGAGCTCGCGCCCGATCTCCGCGTTCGACCGGCCGTGGCTCATGCCTTCGAGCACCTGGATCTCCCGCGCGGTGAGCGTGGGGGCGGCGCCCATCTCGGCCGACCTGAGCCGGCGCGGGGCGAGCCGCCAGGTCGGGTCGGCGAGGGCCTGGGTGACCGTCGCGCGCAACTCCGCGCGGGACGCGTCCTTGTGCAGATAGCCGCGGGCACCGGCGGCGACCGCGAGTGCGACACCGTCCAGATCCTCGGCGACCGTGAGCATGATGATCCGGGCGCCCGGATCGGCGGACAGCAGCCGGCGGACGGTCTCGACGCCGCCCAGACCGGGCATGCGTACGTCCATCAGAATCAGGTCCGAGCGGTCGGCGCCCCAGCGGCGGAGAACTTCCTCACCGTTGGCCGCGGTCGTCACGCGCTCGACGCCGGGCACGGTCGCAACCGCGCGGCGCAGCGCCTCTCGGGCAAGCGGGGAGTCGTCGCAGACGAGGACGGATGTCATGGCCGCCCTCCGCAGCTGATGCGCGTCACCTTGAGCCTCCAGGCTGAGTACATGTGGTCACCTGTGCGATTGACGCCATCGGACATGTGCCCGATCGCTTGTTCCTTCAATCGCCTCGACCACTCAACGACGGTCACTCGAAAGAGTTACGGGTCCAGAACCGCCTTCGGCACTCTACGTGAGGAGGCGCACACAGAGCAGAGCCTCGCAGGTGATCCTTCGATCACTCTGAGCCATGCCCCATTTAGCGCCATTTCTTCCCTTTTGCTGGTGTCTGTGGCTAGATTCGCAATGAGTCATATTTACATCTACTTACACAGGAGATGTACGGTCGTGAGCACGATGTGGTCAGCGCGTCGGGCTCGCACCCGGCGCCCCGGGGCGCATCTCACGCCCTAGGACGCCGGTATCCGCCTCCACGGATTCAAGGGGACATGAGCAATGGCAGATTTCTCCCGCCTTCCCGGACCGAACGCAGATCTGTGGGACTGGCAGCTCCTCGCGGCCTGTCGCGGCGTCGACAGTTCGCTGTTCTTTCACCCGGAGGGAGAGCGGGGCGCGGCACGCAGCGCTCGCGAAACCTCGGCGAAAGAGGTCTGCATGAGATGCCCGGTCCGCGCGCAGTGCGCGGCGCACGCGATGGCGGTGCGGGAGCCGTACGGCGTGTGGGGCGGGCTGACGGAGGACGAACGCGAGGAGCTGATGGGGCGCGCGCGCACCCGGCTGATCGCGACGTCGGGGGCGAACGGGTCGGGTCGGGCCTGACCCGCGACAAGCATTCGAAGAAACGTTCCTGCACTTTCCGGCGGAACCTCGGCGGCACCCCGGCCGGACTTCGGCCGCACCCCGGACTTCGGCCGCACCCCGCCCGGAACGGGCCGCGTCAGCGCGACGCGGCCCGTTCCAGTTGGTCCAGCGTCGCCGCCACCGCGGGGACCCGCGCCAGATCGGGCAGCGTGAGCGCGACGATCTCGCGCCGGACGGCGGGTTCGACGGCGACCGTACGGGCGGCCTTCGGCAGCACCGACTCCAAGGCCAGCTCCGGCAGGAACGCGACCCCGAGCCCGGCCCCGACCAGGCCGATCACCGCCGGGTAGTCGTCCGTCGCGAAGTCGATACGAGGGGTGAAGCCGGCCTTCTCGCAGGCGTCCACCAGTTGGTGACGGCAGCGCGGGCAGCCCGCGATCCAGGACTCGTCGGCGAGGTCCGCGATGGAGACGGCGGCGGCCCCGGCCAGCCGGTGCCCCTCGGGCAGCAGCCCCACCAGCCGGTCCGTGAGCAGCGGTCGTACGACCAGGTCGTCCCACTCCTCGGCGCCGCCGCCGGTGGAGTCGTAGCGGAAGGCCAGCGCCACGTCGCAGTCGCCGTCGCGCAGCATCTCGACGGAGCGCGGCGGCTCGGCGTCGACCAGTGAGACGCGGGTGCCGGGGTGGGCGGCGCGCAGGGCGGCCAGTGCGGCGGGGACCAGCGTGGAGCTGCCGCTGGGGAACGAGACCAGCCGGACCCGCCCGGCGCGCAGGCCCGCGATGGCCGCGACCTCCTCCTCGGCGGCCGTGAGGCCCGACAGGATGCCCGTCGCGTGCCGTACGAGCGCTTCACCGGCCTGGGTGAGCCGCATCGCGCGGCTGGTCCTGATCAGCAGGGTCGTACCGACGGAGGCTTCGAGGACCTTCATCTGCTGGCTGACGGCCGGCTGGGTGCATCCCAGCTCCCGTGCCGCGGCGGAGAACGAGCCGGTGGTGGCGACGGCGCGCAGGACACGGAGATGGCGGGCTTCGATCACCCCTCAAACATAAGGGACGCTTGGAGGCGGGGCGAAATTCAGGGCAAGCCTTTTGAGAGGCGCGGGCGGGGCGCGGGGGGTTAGCGTGCCCGTCATGAAGCTTCTGACCGTGAATGTGGGGCGGCCCAAGACCGTCGAGTACTCGGACGCGCCGGGTGGCGCCACCGGCATCGACAAGCGGCCGGTGGACGGCCCGGTCGCGGTGCGCGATCCCGGCCCGAAGGGCGTCGGCGCCAGCGGTCTGGCCGGGGACTCGGTGTGCGATCTGCGCCATCACGGCGGCAGCGACCAGGCCGTGTATGTGTACGCGCGCGAGGATCTGGACTTCTGGGAGCGGGAGTTGGGCCGTCCGCTGGCCAACGGCAGCTTCGGCGAGAACCTGACGACATCGGGTCTCGACCTGAACGGGACGAAGATCGGGGAGCGTTGGCGGGTCGGTCCGGAACTGGTGCTGGAGGCGACCAGCGGCCGGATTCCGTGCCGTACGTTCGGCGGCTGGCTCGGCGAGACGGGCTGGGTGCGGCGCTTCACCCGACAGGGCGTCACCGGGGCGTACTTCCGGGTCCTGGTCCCCGGCGAGATCCGCGCGGGCGACCCGATCGAGATCGTGCACCGGCCCGACCACGAGGTGACGGTGGCTCTCGCCTTCCGGGCCGTGACGACGGAGCGCGAGCTGCTGCCGCGGATTCTGGCGGCCGGAGAGGCCCTGCACGTCGAGGAGTTGCGGACCGCCAGGGAGTACGTGGCGAAGTACGGGAGCGGCGTGATCGGCGGTCAGGCCGGCAGCACCGAGAACGCCGGGGCTCTGTAGGTCCGGGGATCGGGCGCCTCGTCGGGCGGCTTCCGGTGGCCGGACGGGGGCTCGCGGCCGTCGTGCGACCGTCTAACGTGCACGCCTATGACGACTGCTTTGATTACGGGCGCGACAGCGGGGATCGGCGCCGCGTTCGCGCGCCGGCTGGCGGCGGGCGGGACCTCCCAGTCCGTCGGTGTGGGAAGCGGCCACAACCTGGTGCTGGTCGCCCGCGACACCGAGCGCCTTCAGCGACAGGCCACCGAACTCCACGACCTGCACGGCATCGAGGCGGAGGTACTGACCGCCGATCTCGCCACGGACGAGGGCATCGCGGCGGTCGAGAAGCGCCTCGGCGACCGGACGCACCCCATCGATCTGCTGGTCAACAACGCGGGGTTCGGGAACAAGGGCCGGTTCCTCGACGTCCCGATGGCCGACGAACTGACGATGCTGAAGGTGCACTGCGAGGCGGTGCTGCGGCTGACGTCGGCGGCCGTCACCGGGATGAGGGAGCGCGGGCGGGGCGGGGTGGTGAACGTGTCGTCGGTGGCGGCGTTCGTACCGCGCGGGACGTACGGCGCGTCGAAGGCGTGGGTGGTGCAGTTCACCCAGGGCGCCGCGCGGGACCTGACCGGCACGGGGGTACGGCTGATGGCGCTGTGCCCCGGCTTCACGCGGACGGAGTTCCACGACCGGGCGGGTATGGGGACGGACAACATCCCCAACTGGATGTGGCTGGACGCGGACAAGCTGGTGACGGCGGCCCTGTCCGACCTGGCCCGCGGCAAGACGGTGTCGGTGCCGGATCCGCGGTACAAGGCGCTGATGGCCGGGGTGAAGCTGGCCCCGAGGGGCCTGCTGGGCGGGATCACGTCGAAGACGGGGCGGAAGTACGGCCCGCAGTAGCCGGGCCCACGGACGGTGCCGCGGCCGTGGTGACGATCGAATGATCGAAACCTTCCGTCGTTCGATCACGCCGCATTAGAGTCCTCCTACCGGGCCATCCCCTCATCACCCTCCGGAGGACTCCCACCGTGCGCGAAGGTGCCGCCGAACGTCATGACCGGCTGCTCAATCTGGTGCGCGAGCGCGGCACCGTACGAGTGTCGGACCTCGCCGAGCAGTTGGGGGTCTCGCCCGTCACCGCGCGGCGGGACGCGGAGGCCCTGGCCGCCCGGGGGCTGCTCGACCGGGCGCACGGGTCCGTGTCCTGGCCGCGCGGGCAGGGGCCCGCCGGGACCGCGCCGGGGGGCGGGAGTCCGGTCATCGGGATGCTGGCGCCGGCCGCCGCGTACTACTTCGCCGAGGTCATCCGCGGGGCGCACGAGGCGGCGGCGCGGCTCGGTGCCCGGCTGATCCTGCGCGTCTCCGACTACCGGTCCGAGGACGACGCCTCGCACGCGGCCGGTCTGCTCGCCGCCGGTGCGGAGGGGCTGCTGGTCGCCCCCAGCTGGACGGCGCCGGACCATCCCGCGCGGTACGGGGACTGGGTCGCCGGGCTGCCGGTCCCCACCGTGCTCGTCGAGCGGCTCGGGGTGCCCGGCGGGCCGCTGGACGAGCTGGACCGGGTCCGTTCGGACCACGCGCACGGGGTGCTCCTGGCCGTACGGCATCTGGTGGGGCTCGGGCACGGCACACCGCTGCTGGTCGCCAGGGCCGACAGTCCGACGTCGATGGCCGTGCGCGGGGGATACACCCGGGCGCTGGACGTCATGGGGCTGCGGGCGCCGCTGCCCGTGCTCGACTCCTCGTCGGCCGAGCGGCATCCCGCGCTCTTCGAGCGGGCGGCCCAGGGGCTGGCCGCCGCCGTGCGGGACGGCCGGGCGACCGCGGCGCTGATGCACAACGACGAGGACGCCACCTGGATGGTGCGGCGCCTGGCCCAGCTGGACGTACGGGTGCCCGGGGACCTCGCGCTCATCACGTACGACGACGAGGTCGCCGCGCTCGCCGACACCCCGCTGACCGCCGTCGCACCGCCGAAGCGCGCGGTGGGGCGGCGCGCGGCGGAGCTGCTGGTGGAGCGGCTGACGGCGCCCGGCGCCGAGGCGGAACCCCGGGTCCATCTCGACCTGCTGCCGAGCCTGCGCGTCCGCGCCTCGTGCGGCCCGCCGACGCGCTGACCCCACCCACTGGGCATCGCGGTTCGATCATTTTTCGATCAATCAATCTTTCGCTCTTGACTTCGCTCACCACGGATCGAAGTATCACGGCCATCGCCTGTCCCCCGCCGCACAGGAGCCCGAGCCGTGAGTCATCCGTGGTCCCGTCCCATCCGCGCCGCCGTCAGCGCGCTCACCGCGCTGTCCGCTCTCGCCGCCCTCGGGGCGTGCAGCGGTGGCGGCGGCCAGGCGCCCGCCCGAGGCACCGCAGCAGATCCCGTGACCGTCACCTTCTGGGCCTGGACGAGGGGATCGAAGGAGGTCGTGGACGCGTTCAACGCCTCGCACGACACGATCAAGGTGAAGTTCGAGGAGATACCGTCCGGCGGTCTCGGCGGCTATCCCAAGATCGCGAACGCGGTGAAGGCGGGCATCGCGCCCGATCTGCTCTCCATCGAGTATCCGCAGCTGTCGCAGTTCGTCAGCCAGGGCTCGCTCCAGGATCTGAGCGGCTATCTCACCGACGACATCAAGAAGAAGTTCCTGCCGCAGGCCGTGGAGCTGACCACGCTGGGCGGCCGTAACTGGGCCGTCCCCTTCGACGCCTCGCCGCAGGTCTTCTACTACCGCAAGGACTTCTTCGAGAAGCACGACATCGCGCCGCCGCGCACCTGGGACGAGTTCCGCACCGCCGCCGAGCGGATCAAGAAGATCGAGCCGAAGACCCGGATCGGCACCTTCTTCCCCGACGACCCGACGTTCTTCCAGGCGATGGCCTGGCAGGCCGGCGGCCAGTGGTTCGACACCGGCGGGGACAGCTGGCGGGTCGACACCACGGACCCGGCGAGCGTGAAGGCCGCCGATTACTGGCAGGGCATGATCGACGACGAACTCGTCTCCACCGCCTCGTCGTTCAGCCCGGAGTGGACCGGTTCGCTCAAGCAGGGCACGACCGTCGGCTATCTCGGCGCCTCCTGGGGCGCCGGCGTCCTGTCGGGCATCGTGGCCGAGCAGAAGGGCAAGTGGGCCGCCGTGCCGGTGCCGAGCTGGGACGCCGACCGGCCCGCCAGCGGCATGATCGGCGGGTCGACCTTCGCCGTCAGCAAGGACAGCAAGAAGGCCGCCGCCGCGGTCGAGTTCGCGCTGTGGATGTCGACCACCGAGGCGGGCATCAAGGCCCGGATCGGCGCGAGCACGTCGAGCGCCCTGCCCGCCGCACCCGCGCTGGTGCCGGTCGCAAAAGAGGCGTACGACACCAGCTTCTTCGGTGGTCAGGACCTGTACGGCCTGTACGAGAAGGCCGGCGCCTCCGTCGGTCCCGACTGGCGCTGGGGGCCGAGCACCGCCGCCACCAACGGCGCGCTCGGCGACGCCCTCAGCGACGTGGTCGGCGGCAGCTCGACCTTGCGTACGGCGCTGAAGACGGCGCACGACGCCACCGTCGCCGACGCGGAGAAGCGCGGACTGAAGGTCGAGGACGCCTCATGAGCAACACGAAGAGCACAAGCAGCACAACCAGCACCAGCCGCACAGGCATCACCGGCGGCACCGGCGGCAAGGCCGCTCGTACCCCCAAGTCCCCCACCGTCAGGGCCCGTACCGGCTTCGCCGCCGGCGTCCTCCTCGCCCCCTTCTTCGCGCTGTTCACCGTTGCGATGATCATCCCGGTCGGCTACGCCGTCTATCTCAGCCTCTTCACGGAGAAGCAGTCCGGACTCGGCTTCGACGGCCCGTCGACCGTCTTCCACGGCCTCGGCAACTACACGGCCGCCCTCGGCGACGAGGCGTTCCGCGACGGTTTCTGGGTGCTGCTCGGCTACTGCGCCCTCTACATACCGCTGATGGTCGGCGGCGCGCTCGTCATCTCGCTCCTGCTGGACACGGCCATGGCCCGCGCCCGCCGCTTCTTCCAGCTCGCGCTCTTCCTGCCCCACGCGATCCCCGGCCTGATCGCCGCCCTGATCTGGATCTATCTCTACACACCCGGACTCAGCCCGGTCGTCTCCGCCATGGAGTCCGGCGGCATCGGCTTCGACTTCTTCTCCTCCGAGGGCACTCTCCCCGCGATCGTCAACATCGCCCTGTGGGAGTGGCTCGGCTACAACGTCGTCATCTTCTACGCCTCGCTCCAGGCCGTCGACCGCTCCCTGCTGGAGGCGGCGACCGTGGACGGCGCGGGCAACTGGCGGCTCGCCTTCAGCATCAAGATCCCGCTGATCCGCTCCTCACTGATGCTGGTCCTGCTCTTCACGATCATCGGCTCGCTCCAGCTGTTCACCGAGCCGCTGATCCTCAACCGCGGCAGCGGGTCCGCCGTGACCAGCACCTGGACCCCCAACATGTATGCCTACAGCGCCGCGTTCGAGCGCAACGACTACGGACTCGCCGCCGCGGCCTCCGTGCTCATCGCGCTCGTCGCCGCCCTGCTCTCCTTCGTCGTCACCCGACTCTCCAACCGGAAGGGGGCACGGGCATGACGTCCCCGACCGTGGTCGACCCGACCGCCCAGCTCCAGACCCCGAACCGCCGCGACGGCCGCCGTGCCGACCGCGCCCCCGCACCGGCCGGCCGTCCGGCCGCCGGCCGCTGGCTGTCGAAGACCGCCGTCAACGGCGTGCTGCTGATCGCCGCCGTCTATACGCTCTTCCCGCTGATCTGGCTGGTCACCGCCGCCACCAAGGACGCCGGCAATCTCCTCGGCGGCGATGTCTTCTCGTTCGAGGGCTTCGACCTCGGCCACAACCTCTCCGAGCTGACGTCCTACCAGGACGGCATCTACTTCCAGTGGTACGGCAACTCGCTGCTCTACGCGGGAGTCGGCGCGCTCGGCTGCTCGCTGGTGAGCGTCGCGGCGGGCTACGCCTTCGACAAGTACCGGTTCCGGGGGAAGGAGAAGCTGTTCGCGCTCGTCCTGCTGGGTGTGCTGCTGCCGTCGACCGCGCTGTCGCTCCCCCTCTATCTGCTGGCCGTCGAGACGGGCACCGTCAACACCTACTGGTCCGTGCTGATCCCGGCGCTGGTCAACCCGTTCGGCGTCTATCTCGCCCGGATCTTCAGCGCGGGCTACATCCCCGACGAGGCCCTGGAGGCCGCCCGTATCGACGGGGCCGGCGAACTGCGCGTCTTCTGGTCGATCGGGCTGCGGATGATCATGCCGGGCTTCGTGACCATCTTCCTCTTCCAGTTCACCGCGATCTGGAACAACTTCTTCCTCCCCCTCGTGATGCTCTCGGACCGTCAGCTCTACCCCCTGAGCCTCGGCCTGTTCAACTGGCACAGCAACGCCAACGCCGACCCGACCTTCTACCCCATGGTCGTCACCGGCTCCCTGCTCGCCGTCACCCCGCTGATCATCGCCTTCGTCACCCTCCAGCGACACTGGAAGGCCGGACTCACCGCCGGCAGCGTCAAATAGCGTCATCCGCGACGCGTGAAGTGACCTGTGCGTACGACCCACGAGGAGACCGACTTCCACCATGCACGACGCCACTGACAATCGGCCGTCCGCGCTGCTCGCGATGAGCCCCGGCATCGCGGAACGGCTGTTCGCCCCCATTCATCTCGCCCGGCTGACCGGCCTCGTACGCACCGATCCGCGGCTCGTCGCGCACACCCTGACCGGCCCCGGCCTCGACCCGGCCGTCGCCGCCGCGCTCGCGGACGCCGAACTGCTGATCACCTGCTGGGGCGCGCCCGCGCTCACCGCCGAGGTGCTGGCCGCGGCGCCCCGGCTGCGCGCGGTCGTGCACGCCGCCGGCACCGTCAAGCACCACATCACGGACGCCTGTTGGGAGCGGGGCATCACGGTCACATCGGCCGCGGCGGCCAACGCCGTGCCCGTCGCCGAGTACACGCTGGCCGCGATCCTCTTCGCGGGCAAGCAGGTGCTCCGCTCGGCGCACCGCTACCAGGAGGTGCGCGCCCGGCACGACTGGCACCAGGAGCTGGGCCGGACGGGCAACTACCGCCGTACGGTCGGCATCGTCGGCGCGTCCCGGATCGGCCGCCGGGTGATCGAGCTGCTGCGGCCGTTCGACCTCGACGTCATGCTGTACGACCCGTACGTGGACCACTCGGAGGCTCGGGCACTGGGCGTCGAACTGGTGCCGCTGACTGAACTCTGCGGGCGCGCCCAGGTGGTGTCGGTCCACGCGCCGCAGGTCCCGGCCACCCGCCATATGATCGGCGCCGCCCAGCTCGCGGCGATGCCGGACGGGGCGACGCTGATCAACACGGCGCGCGGCTCGCTGATCGACGAGGACGCGCTGCTGCCGCAGCTGGTCTCCGGGCGGCTGAACGCGGTTCTGGACGTGACCGACCCCGAACTGCCGCCGCCGGACTCGCCGTTGTACGACCTGCCGAACGTGCTGCTGACCCCGCATGTCGCCGGTTCGCTGGGGGTCGAGATCCACCGGATGGCCGATCAGGCGCTGGACGAGGTGGAGCGGTACGCGAAGGGGCTGCCGTTCGAGGATCCCGTACACCCGTCGGCGCTGCCGCACTCGGCGTAGAGGCGGCACAACGCGTCGAGGCCCGGCACCCCCGAAGGGGCGCCGGGCCTCGGCGCGTTGTGCTGAAGACCTACGGACCTGAAGACCTACAGGTCCCCGGAGCTACGGCGTTACGAGCCTCAGTGGCTGTGACCGTGGCCGCCGTGACCGGCGTCGGCCTCTTCCTCGGCGGGCTTCTCGACGACCAGGGTCTCGGTCGTGAGGAGCAGCGCGGCGATGGAAGCGGCGTTCTCCAGCGCGGAGCGGGTGACCTTGACCGGGTCGATGACGCCGGACTTCACCAGGTCGACGTACTCGCCGGTCGAGGCGTTGAAGCCGTGACCCTTGTCCAGCTCGGCGACCTTCGCGGTGATGACGTAGCCCTCAAGACCGGCGTTCTCGGCGATCCAGCGCAGCGGCTCGACCACGGCGCGGCGGACGACCGCGACACCGGTGGCCTCGTCGCCCGTCTTGCCCAGGCCGTCCTCCAGCACCTTGGCGGCGTGCACCAGGGCGGAGCCACCACCGGAGACGATGCCCTCCTCGACCGCGGCGCGGGTCGCGGAGATGGCGTCCTCCAGACGGTGCTTCTTCTCCTTCAGCTCCACCTCGGTGGCGGCGCCGACGCGGATCACGCACACGCCGCCGGCCAGCTTCGCGAGGCGCTCCTGGAGCTTCTCGCGGTCCCAGTCGGAGTCCGTGGACTCGATCTCGGCCTTGATCTGGTTGACCCGGCCGACGACCTCGGCGCTGTCGCCGCCGCCGTCGACGATCGTCGTGTCGTCCTTGGAGACGGTGACGCGGCGGGCGGTGCCCAGCACGTCGAGACCGGCCTGGTCGAGCTTGAGGCCGACCTCTTCGGCGATGACGGTCGCGCCCGTGAGGGTGGCGATGTCGCCGAGCATGGCCTTGCGGCGGTCACCGAAGCCGGGGGCCTTCACCGCGACGGCGTTGAAGGTGCCACGGATCTTGTTGACGACGAGGGTGGAGAGCGCCTCGCCCTCGACGTCCTCGGCGATGATCAGCAGCGGCCGGGAGCCACCCGCCTGGATGACCTTCTCCAGCAGCGGGAGCATGTCCTGGATGGAGGCGATCTTGCCCTGGTTGATCAGGATGTACGGGTCGTCGAGGACGGCCTCCATACGCTCCTGGTCGGTCACCATGTACGGCGAGAGGTAGCCCTTGTCGAAGGCCATGCCCTCGGTGAACTCCAGCTCCATGCCGAAGGTGTTGGACTCCTCGACGGTGATGACACCGTCCTTGCCGACCTTGTCCATCGCCTCGGCGATGAGCTCGCCGACCTGCGGGTCCTGGGCGGAGAGCCCGGCCACGGCGGCGATGTCGGACTTGTCGTCGATCGGGCGGGCCGTGTCCAGGAGTTCCTTGGAGACGGCGGCGACGGCGGCGTCGATGCCCTTCTTCAGGGCGGCCGGGGAGGCGCCGGCGGCGACGTTGCGCAGGCCCTCGCGGACCAGCGCCTGCGCCAGCACGGTGGCGGTGGTGGTGCCGTCACCCGCGATGTCGTTGGTCTTGGTCGCCACCTCCTTCACGAGCTGGGCGCCGAGGTTCTCGTACGGGTCGTCGAGCTCGACCTCGCGGGCGATCGTGACACCGTCGTTGGTGATGGTCGGGGCGCCGAACTTCTTGTCGATGACGACGTTGCGGCCCTTGGGGCCGATCGTCACCTTCACCGTGTCGGCAAGCTTGTTGACGCCGCGCTCAAGGGCGCGACGGGCGTCCTCGTCGAACTTCAGGATCTTCGCCATGGGAGCTTTCTCTTGTCCTCTCGAACGAACAACGAACTACGCCCCGGACCACCCGGCGATGCGGGGGCCAGGGGCGCAGTTCACAGCAGACTGTGGAAATTACTTCTCGATGATCGCGAGCACGTCGCGAGCCGAGAGGACGAGGTATTCCTCGCCGCTGTACTTCACCTCAGTGCCGCCGTACTTGCTGTACAGAACGACGTCGCCGACGGAAACGTCGAGCGGAAGCCGCTCGCCGTTCTCGAAGCGACCCGGACCGACGGCCAGGACGACGCCCTCCTGGGGCTTCTCCTTGGCAGTGTCCGGAATAACCAGGCCAGAGGCCGTGGTCTGCTCTGCGTCGAGCGGCTGGACCACAATGCGGTCCTCGAGCGGCTTGATGGCAACCTTGGAGCTGGCGGTCGTCACGATCCGACCTCCCCCTTCGGAGATCTCACGGGGTTAACTGTCTGGGTGGCGTGACCTGGATCGATCCGTCGTCGCGGGTGCCGGACCTGTCCTGTCACGCATTGGCACTCTCCAGTGGGGAGTGCCAGGCCTGACACTATGACCGCGATTAGCACTCGGTCAAGCTGAGTGCCAATCGAGCCCGCGCGCGGCGCCGCGATCCGGCGCCGTGGCAGGTGCGATCCGCCGCCGCGGTGGGTGCGATCCGGCGCCTTCGGGCACCTCCGGCGCGGCGGCGCCGATGAGTTTCGCCGTGGTCCACGGTCTGTCAGTGGGAGTTGGCACACTGCGGCTGCGAGGCCGCCTCGGCCGGCCCCGCCCCGTGAGAACCAGAACGCAAGACACCCCCAGGAGACCTTCGATGCGCACACTGATCAGCACCGCCTTCGTCTCGCTCGACGGCGTCGTGGAAGCCCCGGGCGGCGAGCCGGGCTACCGGAACTCCGGCTGGACCTTCAAGGACGTGGAGTTCCTGCCGGAGGCTTTCGAGATCAAGGGCCGGGAGCAGGAGGAGGCCGCGGCCATGCTGCTGGGACGGACCAGTTACGAGGCGTTCAGCCCGGTCTGGCCGGGCATGGCGGAGTTCGCCGAGTACAAGAAGATGCCGAAGTACGTGGTGTCCACCACCCTCACCGACGACGACCTGGTCGCGGACTGGGGCCCGACCTCGATCCTGCGGTCGCTCGACGAGGTCGCCGCGCTGAAGGAGACCGAGGGCGGCCCGATCATCGTCCACGGCAGCGCCGAACTGAACCGGAACCTCTCGGACGCCGGTCTGATCGACCGCTACCACCTGCTCGTCTTCCCGCTGCTTCTCGGCGCGGGCAAGCGGCTGTTCAGCGCCACGGACAAGGACGCGCAGAAGCTGCGGCTGGTCGAGCACGAGGCGTATGCGAACGGCCTGCAGAAGAACGTCTTCGACGTCGTCCGCTGAACGTGCGTGACGCCCCTGCACCGGCGCAGGGGCGTCAGCGGAACCGGCCCGACCTGACCATGCCCGGCCCGCCCGGCCCAAGAGGCAAGCCCTAGACGTAGTCCTCCAGCTTCGCCACCGCGTAACCCTTGTCGGTGATCGTCTTCATGACGTGCCGGATCATGTCGGGCATCGAGCCCTTCCAGTCCTCCTCCCCGCGGAAGTGCGTGAGGACGATGTCGCCGGGATGCAGGTCCCGGTCCCACTCGCGCCACTCCATGTGGTCGGGGAACGCCTCGGACGACCACAGCGGAACGGCCTTGACGCCACAGGACTTGGCGGCGCGCAGGGTGCTCGCGTTGTAGTTGCCGTACGGCGGCCGGAAGAGTTCGGGCCGCTTCCCGTACTGCTTCTTGAGCTTGTCCTGCTGCCCGCAGATCTCCCGCTTCTGCTCCTCGTAGGAGAGTCCGGGGAGGTAGGGGTGGGTGAGGGTGTGGTTGTGCAGGGAGACACCGCGCGCCTGCATCTTCTTGAAGTAGGCGTAGTTGTCGTTGATGACGTAGTCGCTGAGGAAGGCGCTGTACGGGATCTTCAACTCGTCCATCATGCGCAGCAGTCGGGGATCCTTCTCGGCGCCGTCGTCGATCGTCAGGAAGACGACCTTCTCCTTCGTCGGGACGGTGGTGAAGACCGGCGGCAGGGTCGCGCCACCCGTGACCTCGAAGCCCTTGCGGGTGGTGATGCGCGGCTTCACGGCGGGCGGCGCGGGCGCGGCGAGCGGGGTCTTGGCGAGCTTCCACTTCTTGGCGGCCACGGCACGGAGCGCCTGGGCCTCGGCGGCAGCGGCGGCTCCGGCCTTCTTGGCGGCGTCGGTCCCCGGTCCGGGGCCGGGCCGGCCCGGCTTCACGGGGGCGGACTCCACCGGCCCGCCACCACCGCCACCGCCGTCCCCGCTGTGACCACCGTGGCCGCCATGACCGCCGCCCCGGTCGTCGGTCCCCGCCGCGCAGGCAGAGCCGAGTGCGGCGATCAGAAGTACGGCGACGACCGCGCGGCCCCGTCCGCGCGGGTGTCTTTTCCGCAGCTCTGCGACCTTTTCGTCCTTTTGTCTTACTAGTTGCATGGCGCCGCATCCTGTCAGCGCCCGGCCCGCGCGCCCGGCCGACACCGCCGGGAAGCGATGACGGTCCCCCGGCTGGCCCACAATGGCCCGGTGACCGACTCCCCCTCGCCGCTCGCCCCCCTGCTCTCCGACGAGGGCCAGGCCCTGCTCGCCGCCCTCCGCGACCACGACCCGGCGCACGAGCTGGCGCTGGCGACCCGGCTGCGCCGAGACCACCCCGCCGAGTTGGTCTCGGCGGCCCTCGCGCAGGCCCGGCTGCGGCAGCGGGCGGTCGCGAAGTTCGGCGAACAGGACGCGTACCGCATGTACTTCACACCGCACGGCGTCGAGCAGGCCACCCGTACCTCGGTCGCCGCGCACCGGGCGGGCCGGTTCCGGGACATCGGCCTCCCGGGCCCCGGCCCGGCGCGGATCACGGACCTCTGCTGCGGCATCGGCGGTGACGCGATCGAGCTGGCCCGCGCGGGGTTCGCCGTGACCGCCGTCGACCGCGACCCTGCGACCTGCGAGATCGCCGCGCACAACATCCCCGCGCTGGCGCCTGACGCCCCGCCACCGGCCGTCGTGTGCGCGGACGTCATGGCGTACGACCTGAGCACGGCGCCCGCCCCCGACGCGCTGTTCATCGACCCGGCGCGGCGCGGCGGCCGGGGCCGGATCTTCGACCCGGAGGCGTACTCGCCGCCGCTGTCCTGGGCGATCGAGGCGGTACGTACGGTCGGCACCGGCGGCATCAAGATCGCGCCGGGCATCCCGCACGAGCTGGTCCCCGATGACTTCGAGGCCGAGTGGATCTCCGACGGCGGCGACGTCAAGGAGGCCGTGCTCTGGCACGACGCGAGCGGGGCCGGGGCCGTCGGCGCGATCACACCCGGCGCCCGGCGCGCCACGCTGCTCCCCGCGGGCCTCACCCTCACCGGCCGGGGCCTGCCGAACCCCCAGGTCAGGAAGGTCGGCCGCTATCTGTACGAGCCGGACGGCGCCGTCATCCGCGCCCATCTGGTCGCCGAGGCCGCCGACGAGCTGGACGGCGGCCTGATCGACGAGACGATCGCCTACATCACGGCGGACGAGCTGCGCCCGACGCCGTACGCGACGGCGTACGAGATCACCGACGAGCTGCCGTTCAACCTCAAGCGGCTCAAGGCCCTGCTCCGCGAGCGCGAGGTCGGCATCCTGACGGTCAAGAAGCGCGGCTCGCCGGTCGAACCGGAGGAGCTGCGACGGAAGATGAAGCTCCAGGGACGGAACTCGGCCACCGTCTTCCTCACCCGGGTCGCGGGCGCGCCGACGATGCTGCTCGGTCGGCCCGCCGGAAGGCCGTGAGGTGGCGGGCGAGACCGTGGTGAAGGTGTCCTGGGGGCCCAGACCCGAGTCCCACCAGGAGTTGGCCGGGCGCTGGCTGGACCTGCTGGGGCGGCTGACGGAGCTGTCGGCGGGCGCCTTGGCCGACTGGCGGTGGGACGGCCACGGCACGGCACCGGGCGAGCCCGTACCGCAGGACGCCGGCGCCTTCGCGGCGGCGGTCGAGGCGGCGAACCGGCACGACGACGCGGACATCATCGGCAGCACGGCCTTCGCGGTGGCCCGGCAGCCGGACGGCGGATACGCGCAGCTCAAGGCGACGGCCGGGGGTTCGAACAGGTTCTCCCCGTTCACCGCCGTACTGCTGCTCCTCCCCGGCTCCCCGGACGCGGCCGTGCCCCTCGCGGACCGGCTGCCCGAGGCGCTGGCCGCCATGGCCGGTGTCTGGGACGCGGACACCGGGAGCACCTACGACCGTGAGCTGTTCACCGCGCTGAAGACCGCCTAGGGGGTGTCTTGTCGATCAGGCCGGATCAGGGAGCGGGGTCTGGTGCCGTGGATCGCAAGGCGGAGGAGGGAGGCATGGCGGAGCCATGCCGACCGACGACAACGCGGCGAGGCGCGGCACCAGGGCACGCGAGCCCGGCAAGATCGGCAAGACACCCCCTAGGGCCTGCGGCCCTCGCACCCGCGCTGCGGCTGGTCCGTCTTCCTGTCGGCGAACCGGGCCGCGCGAGTGCCCGCGGACCTCGCCGCGCGACGCCTGGCAGCCGGGTCGGGCGGAGTCGTACTCGATATCGGCACCGCCACGGACGCGGTGCTCGCGGCACACGGGGCGCTCGCCGGAGCGGGCGCGCTGGAGCCGCTGCCCACTCCTCGGACCGGTTGAGGGCACACCGACCGTGGGCACCGACCGAACCCCCCGGCGGCGGCGATCAGTCCTGGTCCCGCCCCTTGGGCTTCGGCTCCGTGGCCGCAGACTCCTCGGCCGCTGATTCCGTGGCCGCCGGCTTCTCCAGCTTCCCGGGCTTTTTCAGCTTGTCCGGCTTCTCCGACTCCACCGGCTCTACCGACTCCTTCGGCTCCGGCCGGGAGGCTTGAAGCTGCGCCTCCAGGAGCCGGGCGTCGAGGTCGGTGATGTCGTCGGCGTAGATCACCGAGAGAGGTTGCGGGCCGACGTACTGCTGGCAGTTGCACTGCGCCAGCTCGTACCGCTTCGGTTTCTTGTTCTCGTCCCAGGCCGTCGCCACTTCGACGTTCTCGTGGCACTTGCCCTGCTTGTCATGCTTCGCGAGATGGTGTGAACACCCGCAGACGGGCTCCGGCGGCTTGTGTGACTCCTCCAGGGCGAGCCGGCCGCCCTCGACGAGCTTGATGCGCTCCACTCTTCGCTCGTGCCGGGTGCGCAGCGCGCTCCGGCTCGTGTCGGCGACCCAGCTGAAGCCACCGACCATGAAGAAGACGAAAATCCACCACAGCCAGTTCATCCGCCGCCCCTTCACCCCATGAAATGGCGCATGCGTTCCACCCAGGATAGAACGGGCGGCGTAGGAACGGCCTCAGGGAGCGGGGGGCGACTTCGGGACACATCCGGACAACACGCGCCACTCGCGTCCCGTAAATCACCGTTTTCGCGGTGGATTCAGCGGTGCGCGCCACCGCGTCCGGGCGGCCGGACCGGGCTCAGTACGTGCTCCGCCCACCGCTGGTGGCCCACCGCCCGCACCGCCCCGATGACACCGATGACCAGCGCGATCACACCGATTCCGACGAGATACGCCACTTCGCCGACTCCCGTGGAATCCGGCTGGCCGCCGCCGGTCAGGGCCAGTCCCAGACCGGTCACGCACAGCGCTACGGACAGTCCCAGCCACACGCCGCTCCGGGCGCCGGCCCGCAGCCGGTGGTCGTTCTCGGGATCCGGCGCCAGTTCGGCCCAGGCTTCGATCCTGTCGCGCACCGCGCGGTCCCTGGCGACGCTGAAACCGGTGCCGATCATCGCGGGCACCAGGACGATCGCACCGAGGATCAGCTCGACGAACCCGGTTATGTAGTCCGCGCTCCGGTCCTCGAAATGACCGAGCCCCAGGCTGACCAGCACCCACCCGAGCCCCGCGACGAGCCCGAGCGACCAGAGCGCCAGCAGCCCCGGCGCGGTCAGGCTCCGCCGCCGCAGCTCGGCCATCGCGAGGGCCCGGTCGGCGAGCATCGACTCGTCGTCGGGCCAGTCGCACAGGTGCTCGGGCGGCGGAGGGGGCGGCAGCGGCGTACGACGGAACATCCGGGGAGGCTATCCCTCATGATCACCGCCCGGTCGACCGGGATCACCGCCGCCGGAGCGGCGGGCCGGGGATCACTGCCCGGCGGGCCGGGGCCGACCGGCGGCGAGCAGCCGGACGGCCCACCGGTAGTGCGTGACGGCCTTCGTGACGCCGATCAGCCCGCCGATCCAGAGGAGGGCGCCCGCGCCCATCACATACGCGACCTCCCCGTACGTGTCCTCGCCCCGTCGCGCGCTCGCGGGCGTCTCCAGGGACAGCCACAGCCCCAGCACCCCGACCAGGAAGGAGATCAGCAGCCAGCACAGGCTCACGCCCGGCAGTCGGAGGCGCCTGTCGCCCACCGGGTCGCTCGCGAGCGCCGCCCACTGGCGCGTCAGCCGGTGCATCGCGACGTCGCGGCGGAGCAGCAGGCCGAGGACGATCCCGGCGGCCGTCAGCACGCCGAGGCCGAACGCCGCGAGGAGCACGCCGAAGATGAGGGTGATCGGGTCGACGTCCTCCACGATCATCCCCTGCAGCCCCCCGCCCGCCATCAGCCAGCCGAACTCCATCCCGCCCACGAGCAGCAGGAATTGGGTGAGCCGCGCGGGTCCCATGCCGTGCCCGACGAGCCAGTCGAGGATTCTGGCGCGTTCGGCGAGCAGTGCCTGCTCGTCGGGCCAGGTGCGTATGTGTACGGGGGGCGGAGGCGGCGGCAGCGGGGATGAGCGGCGAGACATGCGGCGAGAGTATCGCCGCGCGCCGCCCCTCCTGGGCCCCGATTGACATGCAGCCACACGGGTGCCTAAATTATAGGCAGCCGAATGGCTGCATATCCGATCCGCCGTACGAGCGGATCGGACAGCGAAGGCGACGCGTGGACGGGTGCTGGACGGGTGATGGACGAAGTCTTCAAAGCACTGGCCGACCCCGGCCGGCGCCGACTGCTGGACAGTCTCGACGCCCGTAACGGGCAGAGTCTGCGGGAGTTGTGCGCCGAGCTGGACATGGCCAGGCAGTCGGTCAGCAAGCACCTGGCGGTGCTCGAAGCGGCGAATCTCGTCACCACGGTGTGGCGCGGCAGGGAGAAGCTCCACTACCTCAACGCCGTGCCGATCAACGCCATCGCCGACCGCTGGATGAACAAGTACGACCGCGGGCGGGCGAGCGCCCTCGCGGACCTCAAGACGGCACTGGAGGACAGCACCATGGCGACAGAGGACAGCGAGACCGCGTTCGTCTACCGCACCTACATCAACACCACCCCCGAGAAGCTGTGGCAGGCGCTCACCGACCCGGCGTTCACCCGGCGCTACTGGGGCGTGACCTTCGAGTCGGACTGGCGGGCCGGGTCGGAGATGTCCTGGGAGCAGTTCGGCGTGCGGATCACCGACCCCGAGCAGGTCGTGGTGGAGTCGGAGCCGTACCGCAGGCTCTCCTACACCTGGCACACCATGACGCCGGAGTTCGCCGAGGCGACCGGGCTGGGTGAGGAGTACCGCCTGAAGGCGGCGGCCGAGGAACGGTCGAAGGTGACCTTCGAGATCGAGCCGATGGGACCGGCGGTCAAGCTGACCGTGATCCACGACGGCTTCCGGCCGGGCTCCACCATCCTGTCGAGCGTCAGGGAGGGCTGGCCGGCGCTGCTGTCGAGCCTCAAGACGCTGCTGGAGACGGGCGAGCCGCTGCCGGAGCCGTAAAGTCCGGCAGTTCAAAGCCCGGCAACTCAGAGTCCGGCAGCTCAAAGTCCGGCAGCTCGGAGTCCGGCCGCCCGCTCCTCCAGCAGCGTGCGCTCGCGTTCGTTGCGGGTCAGCCCGGCCGCCCGTACGAACTCGGCCCGCGCCTCCTCCGTACGCCCCAGCCTCGCCAGCAGATCCCCGCGCACGCTCGGCAGCAGGTGGTAGCCCTTGAGCGCGGACCCGGCGGGCCCCGCCGCCAGCGCGTCCACCAGCGCCAGGCCCGCATCGGGCCCGTCGGCCATCGAGACGGCGACGGCGCGGTTCAGCTCCACGACGGGCGAGGGGGTGAGCGCGGCGAGACGCCCGTACAGCCCGGCGATCGTGGCCCAGTCCGTGTCCTCGTACGTCGCCGCCCCCGCGTGACACGCGGCGATGGCGGCCTGGAGGGCGTACGGGCCGGGGGCGCCGCCCAGCGCGTTCGCCCGGGTCAGGGCCTCCACGCCGCGGCGGATGAGCAGCCGGTCCCAGCGCGCGCGGTTCTGGTCGGCGAGCAGGACGGGCGCGCCACCGGGCCCGGTACGGGTGGGCGTGCGGGACGCCTGAAACTCCAACAGGGCCGCCAGGCCGTGCACTTCGGGCTCTTTGGGCATCAGCCCGCTCAGCACGCGCGCGAGCCGCAGCGCGTCCTCGCACAGGCCGGGGCGCAGCAGGTCGTCCCCGGCGGTCGCGGAGTAGCCCTCGTTGAAGACGAGATAGATGACCTCCAGGACGGAGGCGAGGCGCGCGTCGCGCTCCGCGCCGTACGGCACCTCGAAGGGGACGCCCGCCTTGGCGAGGCCGCGCTTGGCACGCACGATGCGCTGGGCGACGGTCGCCTCGGGCACGAGATAGGCGCGGGCGATCTCCTCGGTGGTGAGTCCGCCGAGCAGCCGCAGGGTGAGGGCGACGCGCGCCTCGGTGGACAGGACGGGGTGGCAGGAGACGAAGACGAGCCGCAGCAGGTCGTCGTCGATGTCGTCGGCGTCGGCGGGCTCGGGCGGTGGCGGCGCCGTGTCCTCAAGGGTGCGGCCGACCTCGGCGAGCTTGCGGGCGTACGTCTCCCGGCGGCGTACGAGATCGATGGCGCGGCGCCTGGCCGTGGCCATGAGCCAGGCTCCCGGGTTGTCCGGGACGCCCGACTCCGGCCACTGCTCCAGGGCGGCGACCAGCGCGTCCTGCGCCAGTTCCTCGGCGATGCCGACGTCGCGTACGACACGGGCGACGGCGGCGATGATCCGCGCCTGCTCGATCCTGAATACCGCTTCCACCGCGCCGTCTGCCTTCACGGCCACCCATCAGAGCACCGGGGCGAGCGGACGGCAAACGGATCGCGGGGGGATGCGGGGCGGGCCCGGCTCGGCCTGTTCGGCCTATTCGGCGATCTGGCGGGTCTCGGCGGTCAGGGTCCAGTAGTCCTCGTGGATCTGGAGGAACCGCTTGGCCCACTCGACGGCCTCGGCCTGCGTCTTCGCCTGGACGATCGAGTACCCGCCGATGACCTCCTTGGACTCGGTGAACGGCCCGTCGGTGACCGACAGCTTCCCGCCCGACCAGGTCACCCGGGTGCCCTCGGCGGACGGGTGCAGCCCGCCCGTCTCCAGCATGGCGCCGGCCTTCTCCATCTCCTGGGCCAGCTTGCCCATCCGTTCGCCCAGTTCGGCGCTGTGGCCCTCGGTGGGCTGGTTGGCCTCGTCCAGGTGGATGAGTGTCATGAAACGCGGCATGGTGACTCCTCGGTGCGCGATGTGCGGTGGGTGGTGTGCGGGGCTGTTTCCCGCCTCTCACCCTTGCGTCGAACGGGCCGGTCCCGGATCGACACACGCCGCGATTTTTCTTCGAGAAGTTTTCCGCGAGCGGTCCGCGGGTCCTGTGGCCAGGAACGTCGGCCGGGTTGCGCGGCTCGTGGGCCGCGCTCCCCGCGCGCCCAGGTCAGTCCGCCGTCTCGAACCGCCAGCGGTGCACCGCGCGCGCCACCAGCTCGTCGGCCGGCTCCGGGATCTCGGGCAGTTCCGCGTCGTACGAGGCGTCCCACCAGGTCATCACCAGTACCCGGCCGCCGGGCGCGGTCAGCGTCTCGCGGCGGTGCGGGGCCGGGGCGAGAGCCCGCGCCCTGACCCACGCCAGCAGCTCGGCGCCCCGGCCGGGCGCGGCTTTGGCCTCCCACATCAGGGCGACGGTCATGAGTAGAGGTTGTCCTTACTGACCTCGTGCACGTGATCATGCGTCGGGAAGTGCCCGGGCACATGCGTCTCCGTCACCGGCAGCGAGGAGTCCGCCGACAGGTCCCAGTCCGACGCGGGCCGGTTCCGCGCCACCATCTCGGCGCCGAGCGCGGCGACCATCGCGCCGTTGTCCGTGCAGAGTCCCGGCCGGGGCACCCGCAGCCGGATGCCCGCCCGCTCGCACCGTTCGGCGGCCAGCGCGCGCAGCCGGGAGTTGGCCGCGACGCCGCCGCCGATCATCAGATGGTCCACGCCCTCGTCCTTGCAGGCGCGCACCGCCTTTCGCGTCAGCACGTCCACCACGGCCTCCTGGAAGGACGCGGCCACATCCCGGACGGGCACGTCCTCACGGGCCGCGCGCTTCGCCTCGATCCAGCGGGCGACGGACGTCTTGAGACCGGAGAAGGAGAAGTCGTACGGCGCGTCGCGCGGACCGGTCAGTCCGCGCGGGAAGGCGATCGCCGCCGGGTCGCCCTCGCGCGCGAGCCGGTCGATCACCGGGCCGCCGGGGAAGCCCAGTTGGAGGACGCGCGCGATCTTGTCGAACGCCTCGCCCGCCGCGTCGTCGATGGTCGCGCCCATCGGCCGTACGTCGGCGGTGATGTCCGGCGCGAGCAGCAGCGACGAGTGCCCGCCGCTGACCAGCAGCGCCATCGTCGGCTCGGGCAGCGGCCCGTGCTCAAGCTGGTCGACGCAGATGTGCGAGGCGAGGTGGTTGACGCCGTAGAGCGGCTTGCCGAGCGCGTACGCGTACGCCTTCGCCGCCGACACCCCGACCAGCAGCGCGCCGGCCAGTCCGGGCCCGGCCGTGACCGCGATCCCGTCCAGGTCGCGGGCGCTGACCCCGGCCTCCTTCAGCGCGCGCTCGACCGTGGGCACCATGGCCTCCAGGTGCGCGCGGGAGGCGACCTCGGGCACGACGCCGCCGAAGCGGGCGTGCTCGTCGACGCTGGAGGCGATGGCGTCGGCGAGCAGCGTCGTACCGCGGACGATGCCCACGCCCGTCTCGTCGCACGAGGTCTCGATGCCGAGGACGAGAGGTTCGTCAGCCATGGATCTCTGTTCCTTGTTGATTCGGCGGGCGGTTCGGCGGGCGGTTCGGTGGCCGCCGCTCGTCGTGCATGGACAGCCGCATGACGAGGGCGTCGACGTTGCCCGGCTGGTAGTAGCCCCGGCGGAAGCCGACGGGCTCGAACCCGAACCGCTCGTACAGCTTCTGCGCACGGGGGTTGTCCACCCGTACCTCCAGCAGCACCTCCTCGCACTCGAAGGCGGTGGCGTGCTGGAGAAGATCGGTGAGCAGCCGCGAGCCGAGCCCGGTCCCCCAGTGGTCGCGGGCGGCGGCGATGGTCTGTACGTCGCCGAGGCCGCCGGCGGCGGCGAGTCCGGCGTAGCCGACGATCCGGCCGTCGCCGGTCACGGCGACCACGTAGCGGCGGGTGGCGGCCGGGCCGCGCGCGTGGGCCAGTTCGGACCAGAACATGCCCGGTGACCAGGCGTCCTCGGGGAACAGCTCGTATTCGAGCGCGAGCGCGGACTCGATGTCCCACCAGCGCATCTCGCGCAGCGTCACACCACTCGCGTCGGTCTCGTCGGTCACTTCGGTCACTTCGGCGTGACCACCTTGTAGTTCTTGGGCACCTGCGCGTCGGGTCGCCGCAGATAGAGCGGCAGCGCCGGCAGGAACCCGTCGGCGCCGCCCGCCGCGAGTCTCCCCGCCGCGAGTCTCCCCGCCGCGAGTCTCTCCGCCGCGAGGGAGGCGAGCGCGGCGGCCGACTGGTGCTCGGGCGTGCGGGCGTCCGGGAACGCCTCCGGGTAGAGCACTCCGCCCGCTCCCACGACCGGCAGCCCCGCCAGCTCCGCCGCGATGTCGGCGGGCCGGTCGACCGCGGGCTCGGTCAGCCGCGTACGGGAGTCCGCGTACCGCGCCCAGTAGACCTCCTTGCGGCGGGCGTCCGTCGCCACCACGAAGGGCTCGTCGAGCCCGGCGGCGTACGCGAGCCCGTCCAGCGTGCACAGCCCGTGGACCGGCACCCCCAGCGTCGAGCCGAAGGCCGCGGCCGTGACGAGGCCGACGCGCAGTCCGGTGTACGGGCCGGGGCCCACGCCGACGACCAGGTCCGTGACGGCGCCGAGCGCGAGGCCGGCCTCGGCGAACACGCGGTCGACGGCGGGCAGCAGCAGCTCCCCGTGCCGGCGTGCGTCGACCTGGCTCTCGGCGGCGAGGACGGAGACACCGTCGTGGAGGGCGACGGTGACGGCGGGCGTGGCGGTATCAACGGCGAGCAGGAGCACGCAAACAGCCTACGGCTCCCCGGAGGGGCCCCGGGGCCGGGCACGGCGCCCCGTCCCCTCTACCGCCTGCTGCTAACGTCACCACGCATACGTACGTACGAGAGGTGGATCAAGGTGTCCAGGAGCAGCTCGGGATTCGTGGCCGGGCTCACCGCGTTGGCCGTTGCCGCCGTCGGTTTCCTCGCGTACCAGGCGTCGGCGAACGTGCCGGACCAGCTCGCTTCACCCAAGAAGCCCGGCTCGTCGGCCTCCGCCTCCGCCGCGCCCAAGGAGAAGAAGAAGGACGCGCACGCGGTGCCCGCGGAGTCGGGCAGCGGTCAGCGCGTCGTCTACGCGCTGGACGCCAAGCGTGTGTGGCTGGTGGGCAAGGCGGCGGAGAAGCCGCGGAGTTTCGAGGTCATGCCGAGCACGGTGAGCCCGCCGCCCGGCACGTATCAGGTCACGTCGCGGTCCGGGAAGATCACGGGATCGGACGGGGTCGACATCGAGCACGTGGTGCGGTTCGCCAGCGTGAACCAGGTCGCGATCGGGTTCAGCGCCGCGGTCGACGGGACGATGGCGAGCCCCGACCCGAATCTGAAGACGGGCGGCGTCCGGATGACACCGGAGGACGGCGACGCGATGTGGACGTTCGCGACGATCGGCTCGAAGGTCGTCGTCGTCCCGTAACGCCTGGCTGTGACGTTACGCGGCGGCTTCGTCGGCCTGACCGGTGGCGGTCCCGCGGTTCTCGGCGACGGGCGCGGCCGGCGGGGTCGATACGGCGCTCGCCGCCGCGCAGGACGCCAGCAGATCGCTCATCGACACGGACGACGGATCGGGAGACGCGACCGTCGGCTCCGACGGTCGCGTTTCGGTGCTCTCTGATGCCGGCATGGATGCCTCCTGAGGCTCCGGGGGCAAGCTTGGTTAGGTAGACCTAACCAAATCTCGTTTACCATGTGACCACGCGCCGCACGCCACATGCAAGAGTTTACCGACGTCTTGTCGGAAAGCACGGACGCTCAGGTCGGCGAGGGCCCCGGCGAGAGCCCCGACGAGCGCCCCGGAGGGCGCCCCGGCGGGCGACGACTCGGGCTGATGAGAGCTGTGACCGGCGAAGGCTCAGACGAGCGAGGCCAGGTCCACGTCGGCCCAGCGCGTGCCGATCCCGGTGAGGGTGACCACGCGCCGGTCGTCCTCGTCCACGGTGAGCGGGTCCACCGCCCCCACGGCACGGTCGATCACCACGTGCAGCCGGTCGTCCGACAGTTCCTCGACCTTGCCGTCGCCCCACTCCACGACCACCACCGAATCCGGCAGCGACACGTCGAGGTCGAGATCCTCCATCTCGTCGAGACCGCCGCCGAGCCGGTACGCGTCCACGTGCACGAGCGGCGGGCCCGAGGTCAGCGAGGGGTGCACCCGTGCGATGACGAAGGTCGGCGACGTGACCGCGCCGCGTACGCCGAGCCCGGCGCCCAGGCCCCGCGTCAGCGTCGTCTTGCCGGCGCCGAGTTCGCCCGTGAGCATCACCAGGTCGCCGGGGCGCAGCAGACCGGCGAGTCTCCGGCCCAGCTCACTCATCCGTTCGGGTGAGTCGACGGTGACGCGGGCGGTGACGGCGGTACGGGGCTCAGCTGCCGGGCTGTGCGGTGCTTCCATACGAACCCACGTTAGTGGCTGCCGGGACGGCGCCGACCCGTACCAGCAGGTCGGCGAGCCGGTCCGTGACCACCTCCGGGTGCTCCAGCATCACCAGATGGCCCGCGTCCGGCACGATCACCAGCTCGGAGTCCGGCAGCAGGTCCGCGATGGCCTCGCTGTGCGAGCTGGGCGTGATGAGGTCGCGGTCCCCCGCCACCACCAGCACCGGCACCTCCATGAAGACCGGCAGCGCGTCCGACTCGTCGTGCTCGGTGAACGCCGGGTAGAACTCCGCCACCACGTCGATCGGCGTCCCCTCGATCAGCCGCTCGGCGAACCGCGCGACGGCCGGGTCCACGTCCTTCGAACTGAACGAGTAGCGCTTGATCAGCCCGGCGAAGAGATCGGCGGTGGCCCGCCGCCCCCGCTCGACCAGTTCGGTCTGCGAGCCGAGAGCCTTCAGGACACCGGGCAGTACGCGGCGTACGGCGTTCACGCCCGCCACCGGCAGCCCGAAGCTGACCTCGCCGAGCTTCCCGCTGGAGGAGCCGACGAACGCGGCGCCGACGACCCGGTCCCGTACGAGTTCGGGGCAGTGGCCCGCGAGGGCCATCATCGTCATGCCGCCCATGGAGTGGCCGACGAGGACGAGCGGCCCCTCGGGCGCGGCCTCCTCGATGACCGCCCGGAGGTCGCGGCCGAGCTGGTCGATCGAGACGGCCACCCCGTCCGGGCCCTGCTGTGCGACGCCCCGGGCTGACCGGCCGTGGCTGCGCTGGTCCCAGAAGACGGTCCGCACCAGACCGCGCAGCGCGGCGCGCTGGAAGTGCCAGGAGTCCTGGTTGAGGCAGTAGCCGTGGCTGAAGACGACGGTGACGGGCGCGGGGGCCTTGCGTCCGAAGAGCCGGCGGCGGCGCGGGGTGCCGGCGCCGGTCTCCGGGTCGACGTCGTCGACCTCGAAGTACAGCTCGGTGCCGTCGTCGGCGACCGCCTTGCCGGGGGTGCCGCGCAGGGCGCCGTACGGCCCCGTCGAGTCGAGTGCGAGCCGGGCCTTCTTGCGCATGCCGCGGCCGACGGTCAGCCGCTCGATGGCGACGCCCGCGGCGGCCCCGGCGGCGATCACGCCTATCGCCGTCCCGGCGATACCGGCCAGCCGCCAGTTGCCGCCGCCGACGGCCGACGTGATGTCCCCTGCGGTGTTCTCGCTCAACGTCCCGCTCCTCGTCCGTCTCCGCCGACACGCTCTTCATGCCCATCCACGCCGTCCGTATAGACGCGGGGAACGCGGGGACCGATGCGGGTGACGATCTCGTACGCGATGGTGCCGGCCGCCTCCGCCCAGTCGGCGGCGGTCGGCCCGCCGTCGTCGCCGGGCCCGAACAGGACGGCGGGCGCGCCTTCTTGGACGGCGTCGGCGTCCGGCCCCGCCCCGAGGTCCACGACGAACTGGTCCATGGCGACCCGCCCCGCCACCCGCCGTACCGTCCCGCCGACGAGCACGGGGCCCCGGCCCGAGGCGTGGCGCGGGACGCCGTCCGCGTACCCGAGGGGGATCAGGCCGAGGGTCGTCTCGGCGGCGGTGCGGTAGGTGTGGCCGTAACTGACACCGTGGCCCTCGGGGACGCGCTTCACCAGCGCGACGGACGCGGCGAGCGTCATGACGGGCCGCAGCCCCAACTCCCGCGAGGTGCCCAGCTCGGCGCTGGGCGAGATGCCGTAGACCGCGATGCCGGACCGTACGAGATCGAAGTGCGACTCGGGGAGGGTGAGGGCGGCGGCGGAGTTCGCGATGTGCCGGACCTCGGGCTCGATGCCCGCCTTCTCGGCGTACGCGATCAGCTCGTCGAACACGTCGAGCTGCGCGGTGATCGAGGGGTGGCCCGGCTCGTCCGCGCAGGCGAAGTGCGACCAGAGACCGGTGACACGGACGGTGCCCGCGGCCTCGGCGGCGCGGGCGGCGGCGACGAGTTCGGGCCAGTCGGCTGGCTGGCAGCCGTTGCGGCCGAGCCCGGTGTCCGCCTTGAGCTGGATCCGCGCGGGCCGCCCGGCCTCCCGCGCGGCCCCGGTCACCTCGCGCAGGGCCCACATCGCGGACACGGACATGTCGAGACCGGCCTCGATGCCGGCGCGCCAGGGGTCGCCGGGGGTCCACAGCCAGCACAGGATCGGGGCGGTGATCCCGGCGGCGCGCAGCGCGAGGGCCTCGTGCGGCGTCGCGGTCCCGAGCCAGGCCGCCCCGGCGTCGAGGGCGGCGCGCGCGCAGGGCAGCGCGCCGTGCCCGTACGCGTCGGACTTCACGACGGCCATGAGATCGGCACCGGGCGCGAGGCCGGCCCGCAGGGCTCGGACGTTGCCACGGAGCGCGCCGAGATCGATCACGGCGCGGGCGCGAAGGGGCGAGGTGGGTACGGTTCCGGTCATCCCCGACAGTCTCTCAGAGGCCCCCGCCGGGGAGTCGCGGGTCGCGCCGGGCCCGTGGGTGTGGGCGGTTCACTGCCCCTTACGAGTGAACGTCACATGCGTGACCCCGCTGGGCGAGGAGGCGCTCTCGATGTCGTAGTCCTTCTCCAGGCCCTCCGTCCCGTCCCAGAGGCGTTCGCCCCGGCCGAGCAGGATCGGGACCACCACGACGTGCATATGGTCGATGAGCCCGGCGGCGAGGAACTCCCGGACGAGGGTGGGTCCTCCTCCGATACGTACGTCCTGGCCGCCCGCGGCCTCACGGGCCGCCGCGAGCGCCTCGGCGGGCGAGGTGTCGATGAAGTGGAACGTCGTGCCGCCCTCCATCTCGACCGACGGGCGCGGGTGATGGGTGAGGACGAAGACGGGCGTGTGGAACGGCGGGTTGGGCCCCCACCAGCCCTTGAAGTCCGGATCGTCCTGCCAGCCGGGATATCCGAACTTCCCGGCCCCCATGATCTCGGCACCGATCCCGGGAGCGAACCGCCGCGCGAACGCGTCGTCGAGCCCGCCGTTCCCCCCGGCCTGGCCGGTCATCTCGTGCCAGAACCCGGTGGCGAACATCCACTCGTGGAGCCGTTCGCCGGCGTGGCCGAACGGCGCGTCCTGGCTCAGCCCCTCACCGGTGCCGAAGCCGTCGAGCGAGACGGAGAAGTTGTGGACGCGGGCGAGTGACATGGCTGGCGACTCCATTCCTTCGGTCGGCCGGGCTGCGTCGGACGAGCCCGGCCATGGGCGATGAAGCGATGATGGCCGCCGCGATGTCATGACGTCCAATGCCAGTTCACCCCGCGTCCCATAGATAAACTTAATTTATGCTGAACCTGACGCAGCTCAAGGTGCTGGAGGCGGTCGCCCGCCATGGATCGGTGACCGAAGCCGCGAAGGAGCTGCACTACTCCCAGCCGTCGGTCAGCCATCACCTGGGGCGACTGGAGACAGCCACCGGGGCCAAGCTCCTCCAGCGAGTGGGCCGCGGGATCCGGCTCACCCCCGAAGGAGAGCTGCTGGCGCAACGGGCGACGGAGATCCTGGGGCGGGTGAACGCCGCGTCCGTCGAACTGGCCGCCCACGTGGGGCTCCGCGCCGGACGGGTACGGCTCGCGGGTTTCCAGACCGTCCTCAGCACCCTCGTACCGAGAGCGGCCACCGAGCTGTCCCGGACGCACCCGGGAATCGAGTTGAACCTCGTCGACGCCCACCCGGCCGAGGGGCTGAAGATGCTGCGGGCCGGGCACGTCGACATCGCCCTGATCTTCCGGCACGCCGACACCCCGCTGGAAGAGGAGGGAGTCCGGCTCATCCACCTGCTGGACGACCCCCTCCACCTCGTCGGCGACCGGCCCCGCCCGCGCCTGGAGGACCACCGAGACTCCGCCTGGGTCGGCGGCTGCGAACGCTGCCGGGCCGCGACGGTCGCCGCGTGCGAGCGCGCCGGCTTCGTCCCGCGTATCGCCTACTCGTGCGACGACACGGTCGTCGCCCAGTCGCTGGTGGCCGCCGGACTGGGAGTCGCCATCCTCAACGGGCTCGCGCTGCGCGCACACCGGGCGCCGGGCATCCACACCACCCAGCTCCCCGGCAACGCCCGCCGGATCTACGCCGCCACCTACGGCAACCCGCCGGACCCGCCGGCCACCACGGCGCTGATCGAGATCCTGACGTCACTGGCCTAGGTCATACGGCGCCGGACTTGACGCCGGCGACGAAGGCGGCGAACGAGCCGGGCGCGAAGCCCAGTACCGGCCCGGTCGGGTTCTTGGAGTCACGGACGGGGACGATGCCGCGTGTCGCCATGAGGTTGGCGGCGACCTCGACGCAGTCGCCGCCGTTGTTGCTGTACGAGGACGTAAACCAACGGGGGGACTCGGTCGTGGTCGTCACGGGGTGCCCAACTCTCCGGCCTTGACGCCGGCGACGAAGGCGGCGAAGGAGTTGACGGGGAGGTCGAGGACCGGACCGCTCAAGACCTTGGAGTCACGGACGGGAACGATGCCGCGCACGGCGGCAAGGTTGGCGGCGACCTCGACGCACGCGCCGCCGTTGGAGCTGTAGGAAGACGTGAACCAACGGGGGGACTCGGTCGTCACGGAATGCCCTTTCGTACCTCATTGATCATGGCCACGGATTCTGCCTGCGACAGGGACTCGGCCTGCAACTGATGGTAGTCCGCCAACGCAGGGAGCACGAAGGCGGATTGACGGTCCAAGTGCCCCTGAATCTGGGACTCCGCGTATGCCATCACGGTACGGTCCGACAGCGTCAGAATGTAGAGCGGCAAGTTGAACGGCCGTCGTTCGCCAATGTCATACGGGGCGATCTGGAGCACGGTGTTCGGCAACGCAGCGAACGCCACGAGGCGTTCAAGCTGCTCGCCCATGACTTCGGGGCCACCGACCGGACGGCGAATACAGCTCTCGTCCATCACCACAAGGAGCGTAGGGGGTCGGCGCCGTACCAGCGTCGCTTGTCGTTCCGCGAGCACCGCGACACGTTCGGCAGCCTGATCGGCCGTGATGGTGCCTCGGTGTACATCACCGCCCGCCAAGGCGCTGGCGTACGCGGGCGTCTGCAACAGACCGGGAATGATCCCGATCTCGAACAACCGAATCTCCGCCGCCCGGCCCTCATGCCCCACGTACTCCGGAAAGCCCTCCAGCAGCGATCCGTGCCGGATGTCCCGCCATTCGCGCTCGAACGAATCCGCGGAATCAACGGCGCCGAAGGCGCGGTCCAGTTCACGCGCGAAGGGAAGGGTCGGCGGTTTCCGACCAGTTTCCACCGCGGAAATATGCTGGCTGGAATATGACAAGTGCCCGGCAAGGGCTTCCTGGCTCCACCCACGATCCTCCCGGAACCGCCGAATACGGGCACCGAAGGCCGCCCTCGGCGAGCTGTCCGGGTTCAACTCCTTGCGATTGACCACGCGTCGCCCTTCCCTTCCTTCGGTCACAGCTAGTTGAAGGAAGCCCAACTCTAGGTCACGCTGAGCGCCCTTGGTAGTGGAACGACTACACAGAGGCGTGAGAGCCATGACCAACAACGCACCGGACACCGTCGCCGGCACGGTCGGGGACGACGTACGAACCGTGCACAGGCTGCGGGTACTTGACGAACACAGGCGCCAGGCGGTGTGCGGGGTGGGCGACCCCGACGGTGTGACGGACGTGTGGCTGCGCGCCGTGAACTGCCCCGCCTGCCTCGCGGCCGACAAGGAGGCGTGACGGTGCCGCCCGCCACCCCGTACGTCGCCGCGCGCAGCACCGACAAGGGCCCGCGCAAGGCCGAGTTGAGCGTCGAGTTCACGGCGAAGGGTCCCCGCCTCGCGTACAAACACCCCCGGCCCGGCGACCGCGACAGCCACGGCAACCTGTGGATCCGCATGGAAGAACCCACCGAACCCGGCAGGATCCTCTACGACTCCATGCACCCGGCCCGTCAACGCACCTGCATGGAAAGGATGTTGTGTCAGATCTGCGCGGGGCCCGCCGACCGTGACAGGCACGGCTGGCTGTTCATCGACTGGCGACGCGAGGACTCACCACCCACCTGGCCGGAGAGGTCCATCACCTCCATGCCACCCCTGTGCACCGCACACGTCCAACTGTCCCTGCGCCAGTGCCCGTTCCTGCGCCGCACCGAGCACGCCGTACTCCGCGTACGAAAACCCCACCTCTACGGAGCCTCCGGCACCCTCTACCGCCTCACCGACCACGGCTGGCTCGCCTCCGAGAACGACGCGCTCTTCCCGTACAGCAAGCCCCGCCACCCGGGCCTGCTCGCGTCCCGTCTCCACCGCGAGCTGCGGGGCGTGACGGTCACGGATCTCGCGTAGAGGAGTACGAGCCGGTCCGGGCGATGCTGTCAGCCGAAGTCGTCGGGGACGATGCGGAGCTTCTGCGCGATGCGAGCGAGGGCCTTCTGGTCGGTCGTGTTGAGCGAGTCGAGGACGGTGCGGCGTACGGCGCGCAGGTGTGTGGGCGCCGCCAGGTGCACGATGTCGTAGCCGGCGTCGGTGAGTTCGGCGAGGGTGTAGCGGCCGTCGGCCGGGTCGGGTGTCCGTACGACCCAGCCGCGCTGTTCACAGCGTTTGACGACGTTGGACAGGCGGGAGAGCGACCCGCTGGCGAGGAAGGCCAGCTCCCCCATCCGCAGCTTGCGCCGCGGCGCCTCGGAGAGGTGGCTGAGCACGAGGTACTCGAACAGAGTGAGGCCGTGTTCCTGCCGCAGCGGCGACTCCAGCTTGGCGGGCAGCAGCAGGACAAGGGAGATCAGCCCCGTCCACGCCGCTTTCTCCTGCTCGTCGAGCCAGCGCGGCTCCTCGTCGCCCTCGTGTTCCTGTTCATGTTCGCCCGTGCCGCTCATGGTTCTTCCTGTCCCGGCGAAGCCGCCATCACTTTGCGCTTGAAGTCATCGCTTGATACTGTCACTTTACGCGTGAACTCATGGAAGAGGAAACGCACCCCTGTGGACAGGAAGAGGAAGCATCATGAGCAGCGTCACCTTCGGCATCGTTCCGGGCTACGGCGAGAAGCTGCACGCGGCACTCGGCTACAGCGGGGCCGTCCGCGTCGACGACCGGGTCGAGATCTCCGGCCAGGCCGGGGTGGATGACGACCTGGTCATCCCCGACTCGCTGGAAGCCGAGATCATCCAGGCCTTCGACAACGTGGAGCGCACGCTCGCCACGGTCGGGGCGACATGGCAGGACGTGATCCACGTCAACTCGTACCACAAGGTCGCACCGGGAGATGACGTCATCGGCGACGACCACAACACGGTCATGGCCGAGCAGTTCCGCCGCCGACTCGCCGGCCGCGCGCCGATCTGGACCGAGACCGGCGTCACGGTCCTCGGCCTCGCCGCCATGCGCGTGGAGATCCGCGTCACCGCCGTCGTCGGCTCCGAAAGCTGAACCATCTCCCCTACGGCGGACGTGACCTAGCGGGACGGCAGTCGTAGGCCGGGCAGCCGCGGGTGCCGCACGTACTGCCCGCCGTCGTACACGTGCAGCGTAAACGGCTCCGGCCCCGGCCGGTCCGCCGCGTCGTACGCGTCCAGGACACCCTCAACGCGTTCCCACAGCCGCACCGGACCGCCCTCGCGTACCTGCCACGCACCGCCGGCAGGGGTCAGGGTGGCGGCGGAGCCGGTGACGACGTCGACCAGGTGCACGACCTCGCCGACGGTGGTCATCTGGGCGTCGGCCACGGCACATTGGGCGAGGAACCGCAGATGGAACGCCTCCTCGGTGGCGGCGCTGAGCCGTTCGGGGCTGTGCCGCGCGGTGCGGGGCGTCTCGGGCAGGCCCGCGGCCCAGTGGGCGGGGTTGCCGAACGCCGGTGCCGCGTGGGTCCGAGCAGGCATGAACGACACGGTGCCGCCCAGCAGTTGGCCCTCGGCGGTGCCGTCCTCGGCGACGGTGAGCAGGACTCGGGCGTACCCGTACAGCCAGCCCGACAGGGTGAGCAGAATCTTCCCGCCCGGCCGGGCCTGCGCGAGCAGGGCCGGGGGTACGGCGCGGAAGGAGCAGGCGGCGACGATACGGTCGAACTTCGCCTCGGGCCAGTAGCCGTACAGTCCGTCGGCCACGGCGAGGGTCGGGGTGTAGCCGCACCCGTGCAGCGAGGTCGCGGCTGCCGCCAGCCGGTTCGGGTCCACCTCGATGCTCGTGACACCGGCGGAGCCGAGCCGTTCGCAGGCGAGCGCGGTCGAGTAGCCGGTCCCGGTGCCGATCTCCAACACCGTTTGCCCTTCGGTGATTTCGGCGTCCGCCCACATGCGTACGACCAGCGACGGCAGCGTGGAGGAGGAGGTCGGTGCTCCACCGTGGCGTACGGCCGGGTGCGTCCAGTCGGGCTCGTCGCCGTCGAACTGCGTGATGAGCGTGGTGTCGGAGTACGCGGCGGCCAGCCATCGGCCATGGTCGAGTGCGGCGGTGACCGGCTCCCACACGGTCAGCCCCTGCCCGTCCCGTTCACCGGCAGGCAGATAGAAGCCCGGCACGAACCGATGCCGGGGCACCGTCTCCACGGCTCGCCGCCAGGCCGGATCGGCGAGGACACCGTCCTGCGCCAGGGCCTTCGCCATCGCCTCCCGCAGCCGTGGGGCGTCCTTCTCCAGATCGGCGGGCATCGTCACGTCGTACCGCCTCCTTCCGTACTCAGGACATCGAGGCGGTGCCCTTCGTCTTCGAAGTGCCGTGCCTGCCCATATCGACAACCTGGCCGGCGGTGTCGGTGTAGCGGGCGGTCTGCGTGACCGGATCGAGCGTCACCGTCGCGTACGACGGCGGGCCGGCCGGAAGCCGGTCGGTGACCAGCCGCATCGCCCACGGAGCCTGGAGTGCGTGCGTCGCCATGCGTTGTTCCTCTCCTTCTGTGTCGGTGGTGGTCGGCCGGGCGTCTGCCGGCCGAGCGGAATCGGTGATCCGCAACCGAATACCGATTACCGATTACAGGGCAACAGGCCCACCTCGCACCATCGTTCGGTTGTCATCCCCCTGTCGTCTCCCTCCCTCCGATCGACCGGCGGGGCGGCGACCCGGCTGCTTTCATAAGAGAGTGGACGAACTCATCCGGCATCCGCTGGCTTACGCGCGAGCGCTGCGCGGCTGGTCCCAGTCCGACCTCGCCCAGCAGATGAGAAACGCCGCCCGGCGCCGCCAACTGCGTGCCGGCACGTCCCGTCAGCGCGTGTCCCTGTGGGAGAAGCGTGTCGTCCCGGACGAGTTCTCCCAGATGCTCCTGTCCGATGTCTTCGACATCCCCTACGAACAGGCAACGGCTCTGGGCTGGCCTCACTGGCTGCCCGGCCACGAGACGCCCGCCTCCCTCGGGGCAGGGCTGACCGTCGCCGTTCTCAGAAAGGCCGTACTGATGGCCGTCGACCGCCGCACCTTCCTGACCGTCACTCCGGCCGCCCTCGGCTCCCTTGCCCTCCAGTGGGCCACGATCGAACCGGCGTCGGCCGGCGGCGTCGCCGGTGGACGCCCGGTGGATCCCGCGTTCGTCGGCCGGCTGGAGGAATCGGCCCAGGGCCTCACCAGCATGTCCACGGCACACCGTCAGCACACACGTCCCCTCCTGGACGGGCACCTCGAAACGGTCGTCAACCTGCTGGAGCACAGCAGCTACAACCGCGCCCTGGGCAAGCGCCTGCACACCCTGGCCTCGGCCCTCGCCCAGACCGTCGCCTGGCACCGGTTCGACCAAGAGCACCACGCGGCGGCCAACCGTTACTGGCATGCGGCCGTGCACTCCGCTCATGAGGCCGGAAACACCGACATGGGCGCCGGGGCGCTCTCCGACATCGCCTACCAGAGCATCTGGCTCGGCCGGCCCCGACTCGCCGTCGACTGCCTCGGCCACGCGCTCTCGCGCACCACGAACCCCACGGCCCGCTCACTGCTGTCGCTCCGGAAAGCGCGCGCACACGCGATGCTCGGCGAAGCCCGGGACTGCTACCGCGAACTCGCGCGAGCCGAGCGACTCCTCAACTCGACCACCGAGGAGGCCCCCGGGTGGTGTGCCTGGATGAGCCCCGCCGACCTGGCGGTGGACACCGGCAGATGTCTGATCGATCTTGGCCGACCGCGCCGCGCGCACGATCAGATCACCCAGGGCGTCAGCCTGCTGCCCGACGCCCGGGACAAGACAAAAGCGGTCTTCCTCGCCTACGAAGCGGAAAGCCTGCTGGCCGGGGGCGAGGTCCCACAGGCCGCGGAGCTGGCCCGCCGTTCCCTCGCCCTGGCCACACAGATCGGCGCGTCGCGCTGCGTCCAGCAGATCCGCGAGCTGTCCGGCAGGTTCTCGGCGTACGGCTCCGAACACGGAGTCGAACTCCTGCGGCACGACGTCGCCATGGCCGACTCGCCCCGAGGAGGGACCAGTTGACCCGCGCCGTCAGCGAACCGGCTCCGCTACGGCGCCAAGGTGCGTAGCACGTCGAACTCGTTGCCCTCGGGGTCGGCCATGACCACCCAGTTCCGGTCCGGGCCCTGACCGACATCCGTCGTGGTGGCGCCGAGGCCGAGCAATCTGGTCACCTCGTCCGCGGTGGTGCCGTCGATCGGGCTGACGTCGAGGTGGAGCCTGTTCTTGGCGGTCTTGCCCTCGGGCACCCGGATGAACTGCAGGGTGGGCGGCATCTGGCTGGCCCGTACCTCCTCGACGGTCGGTACCCAGGAGCCGATCTCGACCCTGCCCTCGCTCCGGTCGATCACCTTGAAGTCCAGGACCGCGCACCAGAAGGACGCGAGTCTCTCCGGGTCGTGGCAGTCGACGACCAGCTCGGTGAACCTACTTGTCATGACTCTCCTGGATAGTGGGTTCAGAGGGTTTTCCCATGCCGGTGAAGAGTGCGGCCAGGACACGGTCGACGTACGCGTGGGTCAGAGGTTCCTGGGTGATCAGGAACTGGAAGTAGAGCGGTCCGGAGAGGATCGACATGGCCAGGCTCAGGTCGAAGGTGGGCGACAACTGGCCCTGGTCGCGTGCCGTTCGGAGTCGGGCGACCGTCATCGCGGCCTGCGGGGTGATGAAGCGCTCGTTGAGCGCGGCGGCGACCTGGGGGTCGTACTGGGCCTCGCCGACCAGGGCCCGGAACAGCGGGCCGAAGGGCGGATTGGCCAGCAGGTCGACGGCCGCGTGGATCTGCGTACGGAGGTCGGCGACCACGTCGCCGGTGTCCGGGTAGTCCAGGCTGGACTCGTGGAGTGAGAGCAGTGAGTCCAGGAACAGGGCGCCCTTGGACGGCCATCTGCGGTAGATGGTGTGCTTGCCCGCGCCGGCCCGGGCCGCGATCGCTTCGATGCTGAGCTTGGCGTAGCCGATCTCCTGACCCAGCTCCAGCGCGGTGCGCATGATGGCCTCGGTCCGGTCGGCGCCGCGGCTGGGGGTAGGCATGCCGCCATGGTAACGGAGCGGCACGGCACGTGCCGTACTTGACGAGTCTCGGGTCGGTGGACTTTCCTTTCCGGCACGATGCCCACGTTCCCGCCGGTCCGACCCTGGTGCGTCCGATGCCCACCGGGAGTTCTGCGCGCTGGGCGAGGACGTGCGGTTCACCGTGAACGGCGCCGACCACCGGACCGGAGCACGGTGCTGCCCGCCGTCCGCGTCGGTCACGGCGCGATCATCGCCTCCGGCACCGTCGCGCCCTGGAGGCCGTAACCCCCGGCCCCACCACGCCCCGCCCCGCCCCGCACTGAGAATCGAGCCATCAGCATGCCTCGTTCATCCCCCGGCACCCCGTTCACCGAGTGGTTGCGAGCCCACGCCGTGCCGCTCACCCATCTCGACCCCGAGGCGCCGCTCGACGACCTGGAACCGCTGCGCGGCATCATCGGCGACGCCCGCGTCGTCGCGATCGGCGAACACTCTCACTTCATCGAGGAGTTCGCGCTTCTGCGCAGCCGCCTCCTGCGCTTCCTCGTCGAACGCTGCGGCTTCACCGTCCTGGCCTTCGAGTACGGCTTCAGCGAAGGCTTCGCCCTGGACGCCTGGGCCCGGGGAGAGGGAATGGACGAGGACCTGGCGGTCCACCTCGCCGACGCGATTCCCGTCGGGCTCACCGAACCCCTGCGATGGGTACGCCGACACAACCGCACCACCGCCTCATCGCCGGTGCCGCCGGTGCCACCCGTGCCATCCGTACCGCCGGTGCCACCCGTGCCGCCCGTGCCGCCCGTGCCACCCGTGCCGCCGGTGCCGCCGGTGCGCTTCGCCGGGATCGACATCCCGGCGGCGGGCGGTTCCCTGCTGCCCGCCCTGGCCCCGGTCGCCGACTACCTGCGCCGCGTCGACCCCGAGACCACGCCGGCGGTCGAGACGGCGATGCGGATCGCCGCGTCGTTCGCGGGCGGCTCCGCAGCCGTGGCCGCCCCCGCCTGGGCGCGCCTGCCCGCCACCGAGCAGAACGACCTCACCGCGATCCTCGCGCGCCTGCTCGTACGAGTCCGTTCCCTCGAACCGCTGTACGCCACCCGCGGCAGCGACCGGTACGACTACGACCTCGCCCTGCACCGCCTCGAAGGCGCCTGCCACGGCGACTACACCTTCCGCGCCATGGCCGGCCTGTTCGCGGGCAACGGTCTCACCGCCGATACCTCGGCGCGGGACGCCTACATGGCCAGATCGGTCCGTTGGCACCTGGAACGCCTCGATCCCGGCACCCGTATCGTCCTGGTTGCCCACAACGCCCACATCCAGACGACGCCCATCTCCTTCGACGGGCACCTCACGGGGCTCCCGATGGGGCAGCAACTGCGGCGCGCACTGGGCGACGACTACTTCGCGCTCGGTCTGACCAGCGTCGCCGGCCACACCGCGGACATGCTCCGCGACGAGAAGGCGCCCTTCGGCTTCACCCTCGGCGACACGACGCTGGACGCGCCCGAACCCGGAAGCGTCGAGGCCGCCTTCGCCGACGCCGGCTTCGGGCTCGGCCTCGGACTCGGGCTCGGGCTCGGACTCGCCGATCTCCGCGGAGCCCGTACGGAGACCTCAGACCTGCCCGGCCCCGACCGCATCCGGCTCCAGGGCACCTACGTCCACACCCCCGTCATCGACGCCTTCGACGCCGTCCTGAGCACCCCCGCCTCCACCGTCACCAAGGACCTCCGTATCTGACGCGGTCAGAACGTCGCGATCGGGTTGACCGGCGCCCCGGTCAGACCGTGGACGCGCGGCGGGGCGACCGTGAGCATGAAGCTGTAGCGCGCCAACTCCGCGCAGAGCGCCGCGAGGTCGTCGAGCAGTGACGCGTCGATCAGCGGCATCGCCAGCCGTCCCAACGCGACACCGTGCAGTGGGGACGGCCCGGCGGGGTCCAGCGCGGGGTAGGCGTCGCCCCGGTCGCCCGTGTAGAGGGAGACGCCGCGGCGGTGCATCCAGCGCACCGCGTCGAGGCTGATTCCCGGGGTCGGCCGGTCCGTGATCAGCGGGTCGGCCGGCCAGCCGAACCGTACCGCCAGCGCGTCGCCCGACCGCACCTCGACGCCCTGACGCTTCTCGGCTTCCTCGAAGTCGCGCGAGGTCACCGCGTGACCGGCCGGGAGGGGTTCCTCAGCGGCGAGATCGAGCAGAACTCCCCGCGTCACGATCCCGGCGGCGAAGGCCGTCGTCGAACCGAAGGTGACCCCGCCGGCCGTGACGGCCTGGTCCCTCGGGCGGCCGGGGTAGACCTCGCCGTCGCTCGACCAGTGCGCCAGGGCGTCGATGTGCGTGGACTTCGCGTGGTGGTTGGTGACCAGCATCAGATCGGCCGCCACGCCCACCCCGGTGTGGGCCATCATCTGCTGCACGGGAGAGACGTCCACCGTCGTGGGCGCGAACGGGCTGCTGATCATCGGGTTGGGGGTGATCGGCTGCGCCAGCGACGCCCATCGGCCGGTCCGCACCTCCGCGGCGGCGTTCGCGCGTACGTCGTCGGTGATCAGGTTGAGCGTGCCGAGTTCGTCGTCGGGTCCCCATCGCCCCCAGTTGTCCGGCAGGTCGGACTCGGTCGGCTCAACCAGCTGTATCGGCTCGGTCGGCTCGGTCGGCTCGGTCGGCTCGCTCAACTCGGCCATGCGGTCGGTCCCCTCTCGCCACAATCCACGATCCACGATCGCGATCCGCGATCCGCGATCCGCGACCCACGCCCCCCGTGTACGAGTAGGACGCCCCCGCCGGATCTTCGGTTCAGCCGCCGCCACCCGAGCCCGTCTCCGCCGCCACGTCCCGCCACGCCCCCCGTACCCCGGCCGCCACATCCTCGGCACTCACCGGCGCCCCCCGCGCCGCCCCGCGCGCCGACAACCCGTGCAGATACGCCCCCACCGCCCCCGCGTCCCGCGCCGCGAGGCCAGCCGCGAGCAGCGAACCCGTCAGGCCGGAGAGGACGTCGCCGCTGCCCGCCGTGGCCAGCCAGGGGGTGCCCGTGGGGTTCACCCTGACCGGGAGCGAGGTGTCCGGGGAGGCCACCAGGGTCGTGGAGCCCTTGAGCAGTACCGTCGCGCCGTAGCGGGCCGCCAGTTCGCGGACCGCCGTCAGCCGGGCCGACTCGACCTCCTCGCGCGGCACCCGCAGCAACGCCGCCGCCTCCCCCGCGTGCGGGGTGAGCAGCGTCGGAGCCGTACGCGACCGTACGGCGTCGGCGTCCAGCCCGCGCAGGCCGTCCGCGTCGATCAGGACCGGTACGTCGGACGCCAGCACGTCCGAGACGCCCGGCTCGTCACCCAGGCCGGGGCCGACCACCCACGCCTGCACGCGGCCCGCCTTCGCCGGCGGGCCGGCGTGGATCAGTACCTCGGGGAAGCGGGCGATCACCGCGTCCCCGGCGGGCCCCACGTACCGCACCGCCCCCGCGCCGCCGTGCAGCGCGCCCGCCACCGCCAGCACCGCCGCGCCCGGATAACGCGCCGACCCGGCGACGACACCGACGACCCCGCGCCGGTACTTGTCGCTCTCACCCGTCGGCACCGGCAACAGCCGTGCCACGTCCGCGTGTTGGAGTGCCTCCAGCTCCGGCACCGACGGCAGCACCGAGCCGAGCCCGATGTCGACGAGCCGTACGGCTCCCGCGTACTCGCGCGCCGGGTCGATCAGATGGGCGGGCTTGTACGTACCGAACGTCACCGTCGCGTCCGCCCGCAGCGCCTCCCCCACCACCTCGCCGCTGTCCGCCTCGACCCCGCTCGGCAGGTCGACGGCCACGACCACCGCGTCCGAGCCGCGCGCGGCGCGCGCCACCGGCACCGCGTCGGGCCGCAGGCCGCCGCGCCCGCCGATGCCGGTGATGCCGTCCAGTACGAGATCGGCGGCGGCCAGTACGTCGAACGGGTCGTCCACGACCCGGCCGCCCGCGCCCACCAGCGCCGCCAGCCCGCCCGCGTGCGCGCGCCCCGCCGCCAGCAGCACCGCCGACACCCCGGCCCCGCGCCGGGCCAGCCGGGCCCCGGCGTACAGCGCGTCACCGCCGTTGTCGCCGCTGCCGACCAGGAGGACGACCCGTGCGCCGTACACCCGGCCCCGCCGCCGCAGCAGATCCGCGCACGCGGCGGCGAGCCCGGCCGCCGCACGCTGCATCAGTACGCCCTCGGGGAGCCGGTCCATCAGCTCCCGCTCGGCGGTCCGTACGGTCTCGACGCTGTACGCAGTACGCATGACTCCGAGTCTGCCGCACAACGAGAGACGTCACCCCTCCGCGATCACCCTTCGGCGATCACCACCGCCGACGCGATCCCCGCGTCATGGCTGAGCGACACATGCCAGGCCCGTACGCCCAGTTCCGCCGCGCGCGCCGCCACCGTGCCCCGCACCCGCACCCGCGGCTGCCCGCTCTCCTCGACGTACACCTCGGCGTCCGTCCAGTGCAGCCCGCCCGGCGCGCCCAGCGCCTTCGCCAGCGCCTCCTTGGCCGCGAAGCGGGCGGCCAGCGAGGCGACACCGCGCCGTTCCCCGCCGGGAAGCAGCAACTCGCTCTCCACGAAGAGCCGTTCGGCCATGGCCGGTGTGCGCTCCAGCGCCGCCGCGAAGCGTTCGATCTCCGCGACGTCGATCCCCACCCCGATGATCACTGTGCAGTCCTGCCTCTCACTCCACCGTCACGGACTTCGCCAGGTTCCTCGGCTGGTCCACCTCGTTGCCGCGCGCCGTCGCCAGTTCGCACGCGAAGACCTGCAACGGCACCGTCGAGACCAGCGGCTGAAGGAGCGTCGGCGTCACCGGGATGCGGATGAGATGGTCGGCGTACGGCACCACCGCCTCGTCCCCCTCCTCCGCGATCACGATCGTCCGCGCTCCCCGCGCCCGGATCTCCTGGATGTTCGACACGATCTTGTCGTGCAGCACCGAACGCCCGCGCGGCGAGGGTACGACGACCACCACCGGCAGGTCCTCCTCGATCAGCGCGATGGGCCCGTGCTTCAGCTCGCCGGCCGCGAAGCCCTCGGCGTGCATGTACGCCAGTTCCTTCAGCTTCAGCGCGCCCTCCAGCGCCACGGGGTAGCCGACGTGCCGCCCCAGGAACAGCACCGTCCGCTTGTCGGCGAGCGAGCGCGCCAGCGCCCGTACCGGCTCCATCGTCTCCAGCACCCGCTCGACCTCGTGCGAGATGCGCGACAGCTCACGGATGACGCCGCGGATCTCGTCGCCGTACTTCGTGCCGCGCAACTGCCCCAGATACAGCGCGACGAGGTAGCAGGCCACGAGCTGCGTCAGGAACGCCTTCGTCGACGCGACCGCGACCTCGGGACCCGCGTGCGTGTAGAGGACGGCGTCCGACTCCCTGGGGATGGTCGAGCCGTTGGTGTTGCAGATGGCGAGGACCGTGGCGCCCTGGTCACGCGCGTGCCGCAGCGCCATCAGCGTGTCCATCGTCTCGCCGGACTGGGAGATCGCGATGACGAGGGTACGGGTGTTCAGGATCGGGTCCCGGTAGCGGAACTCGCTCGCCAGCTCCACCTCGCACGGGATGCGCGTCCAGTGCTCGATGGCGTACTTCGCGATCAGCCCGGCGTGGAAGGCGGTCCCGCACGCGACGATGACGACCTTGTCGGCCGCCCGCAGCACGCGCGAGGGGATCCGCAGGTCGTCCAGCGTCAGTGAACCCTCGGCGTTGATGCGCCCGAGGAGGGTGTCGGCGACGGCCTTCGGCTGCTCGGCGATCTCCTTGAGCATGAAGTAGTCGTAGCCGCCCTTCTCGGCGGCCGACGCGTCCCAGTCGATGTGGTATTCGCGCACGTCCTCGGACGCGTCCTCGCCTTCGAAGTCGCTCACCGTCACGGCCACCGTCACGCCGTCGCGACGCAGCTCCACCACCTGGTCCTGGCCCAGCTCGATCGCGGAGCGCGTATGGGCGATGAAGGCGGCGACGTCGGAGGCGAGGAACGCCTCGCCGTCGCCGACACCCACCACGAGCGGCGAGTTACGGCGCGCGCCCACGACGACACCCGGCTCGTCCGCGTGCACGGCGACCAGCGTGAACGCCCCCTCCAACAGCCCGCACACCCGCCGCATCGACTCGGCCAGCCCGCCGCAGGACGAGAACGCCTCGGCGAGCAGATGCGCCACGACCTCGGTGTCGGTCTCGGAGGACAGGTCGTGGCCGCGGTCGGTCAGCTCGGTGCGCAGCGCGGCGAAGTTCTCGATGATCCCGTTGTGTACGACGGCGACCCGGCCCGCGTTGTCGGCGTGGGGATGCGCGTTGGCGTCGGTCGGGCCGCCGTGCGTGGCCCATCTGGTGTGCCCGATACCAGTACTCCCGCTCGGCAACGGCGCCTCCACCAGCGCCTTCTCCAGATTGACGAGCTTGCCCGCCTTCTTGGCCGAGGCCAGTCCACCGTCGGCGAGCACCGCGACACCGGCCGAGTCGTAGCCCCGGTATTCAAGCCGCTTGAGCCCGGCGATGACCACATCGAGCGCCGACTGCCCACCGACGTATCCCACGATTCCACACATGTCCGGCAGCCTACGGCGACCGGCACCGAGGTCCGGGGAGCGCTCGCGGGGGACTTTCCGACCGCGCGGGCCGGCCGGAGCCGGGATCTTGCACGCGGAAACTCTCCCGTGACAGCCTCTCGACTATGCGTGACAACGGGGACGACATAGTGGGGCCTGGCCGCCCGTCGAGACTGACCGAGTTGGTTGACTGGTCCGAGGCGGAGCGACCGACCACGCCGCAGGACGTCGGCCCGGTGCCCGACCCGGCGCCGGTGGATGAATTTGCGTTCGCGAGGCGTCAGTTCAGGATGTTGTTGGGGGAGTTTCGGCGTGCGGCGGTGTTGGTGCCGTTGGATGCCGCTGGTGATTTGTGGTCGGCGGATCAGGGTGGGGTTCGGTGGATCTGTGCGTTCTCGGACGAGGAGGCGTTGGCGCGGTTCGCTGGGGTGCGTGGTGACGCGGGGCGGGAGTGGGTGTACCGGACCGTGTTGGGTGCGCGGTTGCTGGATGTGATGGTGCCGTTGCTGCCGGGGCCGGCGGGGGTGGCGCTGGATGCGGGTGGTGAGGGCGGGGTGCTGTTCCCGCCGGTGGCGGGGATCGTGCCGGATGCGGTCGCGGTGGATCTCGGGGGGACGCGGTGAGCGGGGATGGTGCTGACCTTCAGGTGCCGCCGGAGGCGTTGGCCGCGATCGCGAAGGGGATCGATCTGGCGCATGCCGAGCTGAAGGATCTCGGGATGATCGGTGACGCGTCGGCGGGGCGTGGGTTCTCGGATCTGGCGTTGTCGGGGCTGGAGTTGGGGCATGGCGGGCTGGCGTCGAAGTTCGGGACGTTCTGTGACCGCTGGGAGTGGGGTGTGCGGGCCCTGACGCAGAAGGGGAACGGTTTCGCGCAGGGGGTGGGGCTGTCGGCGGGCGCCCATGCGGAGCAGGAGAGTTACGTCAAGGACTCGATCAAGATCGGTGTGAACTCGGTCAACGGGAATCCGCATCTGTCCGAGGACGAGGTCAAGGCCAAGAGCTGGGACACGATCAGCAACCAGTCGGCCTTTGACAATCCTGACTGGAGCGCGGAGTCGTTCTCCGAGGCCCACGGGGAGGTCAAGCAGACCTGGAAGGACACGACGTACGACGTGGAGGACGCCGCGCTCGACTCCCTGGAACGCAACGGGCTGGTCGACCCGGAGGTGCGGTCGGCGGTGGACGAGGAGCTGAAGGAACGACTCGATCCCTCGCAGGCGACGATCGATCAGGCCGAGCAGCCGCGATGGGGTGACAGTCGCTGATGACGGACTGGGGGAAAGTCGGCGGAGACCTCTGGGACGGTGCCGGGAAGCTGTTCGACGAGGGCAAGGAAGTTGTCGGTAAGGGCATCGACAAAGGCACCGACGTGGTCGGCTCCGGTCTGGAGAAGGTCGGTGCCGACGAGTGGGCGGACACGGTCGAGGACTGGGGCGACGAGACCGCGTCCTCGCTCGGCGCGGAGGTCGGTGAGCAGCAGCTCGGCCAGAGCGAGGAAGCGAACGAACTGGTCCACGGGCGGCCGGAGAAGATCACCGCGGCGGTGAAGAACCTCCGTGACTTCCAGAAGGCGTTCGATCTCGTCGGCGGCGGGATGAAGAAACTCGACGCCGGTCACTGGAAGGGTGAGGGCGCCGATGCCTTCCGGGCGAAGTTCGCGCCGCTGCCCACCGACTGGCTGCGCGCGGCGGACGCGTTCGAGGCCGCGGCCAAGGCGCTGGAGACGTACGCGACGGCGGTCGTCAGCGCGCAGGGCAGGGCGGGTGAGGCGATCGCCCTGTTCAAGGAGGGCAACGAGGCTTCCAGTACGGCCGCGGCCACGTTCAACAAGAAGGCGGACGCCTACAACGCCGCCCGTAACAGCGACGCACCCCTTCCCCATCCGGGGGAGTTCTCCGACCCCGGCGTGGCCATGCGGCGGCGTGCGCGGGAGATCCTCAACGACGCCCGGCGGGCGCGCAACGAGGCCGCCGTGTCGGCGGAGGGCGCGGTCGGTACGGCGATGGCACACGCGCCGAAGGAGCCATCCGGTCTCGACCGGGCGAGGCAGGAGATCCTCGACTACGGCTTCGGCCAGGGTGTGGAGCTGGCCCACTTCGGTGGCGGCATCATCAAAGGCACCGCCGGACTGGCGAACTTCGTCCGCTCGGTCAACCCACTGGACGCGTACAACCTGACCCACCCGGCCGAGTACTACAAGGGCGTCAACATGACGCTCGCCGGCCTCGCCTCCACCGTCGCCAACCCCGACCGGGCGCTGAAGAACGCCTGGGACTCCGCCAAGGGCGACCCCTCCGAATTCATGGGCCGACTCGTCCCCGAACTCATCGGCACCAAGGGCGCGGGCGTCGTCAAGGGGCTGGTGCGCCACGGGGTGAAGGACGGGGCGGAGAGCGCCGCCCGCAAGGGCGTCGACGATCCGGCGAAGCCGTCTCGGCCCAACGAGGCGGTGGAGAACGGGCCGTCCGATCCAGTCGACATCGCTACCGGAACGATGTATCTGCCGCAGACGGACATCATCCTGCCCGGAACGCTTCAGCTGGCCTTCCGCCGTCGGGTCGCCTCTGATTACCGCGCGGGGCGGTGGTTCGGGCCCTCATGGTCCTCCACGGCCGACCAGCGGCTGGAGATCGACTCCGAAGGGATCGTCTTCGTCTGCGAGGACGGCTTGTTGCTGTCCTACCCACACCCCGCGCCCGGCGTTCCGGTTCTGCCCAGCCACGGCCCGCGCCGGCCCCTCAACCTGGACGCTGCCGGGAACTACACGATCACCGATCCGGATACCGGCAGGGTCTGGCGCTTCACCGGCCACAGCGCGAATCTCGCACTCCTGGCACAGATCGACGACCGTAACGGCAATTGGATCAGCTTCGAGTACGCCGACGGGGGCGCTCCGACGGATATCGTCCACGGAGCCGGATACCACCTCAAGCTCAGCACACACGAGGGCAGGATCAACGCACTGCGTCTGGTCGGCGCGGCCCCGGACGGCACCGACCAGGAGATCCTCCGCTACGGCTACACGGACGGACACCTCACCGAGGTCATCAACTCCTCCGGCCTGCCCCTGACTTTCGAGTACGACGAATGTGCCCGGGTCACGTCCTGGACCGACACCAACGGCAGCCGCTACGAGTACGTCTACGACAACCAGGACCGCTGTGTCGCCGAAGGCGGCACCGAAGGCCATGTGGCTCTACGGCTGGACTACGACGGCACCGACCCGGAGACCGGCCTGCGTGTGACCACCGCAACCACCGTCACCGGCGCAGTCCATCGGTACGTGATCAACGACGTCCATCAAGTGGTCACGGAAACGAACCCGCTGGGTGCCGTAACCCACTTCGAACGCGACCGCTACAACAGGCTGCTCTCCCGAACCGACCCGCTCGGGCGCACCACGCGCCTCCACTACGACGACGCGGGCCATCTCACTTCCGTCATTCGGCCGGACGGGCGCGAAGCCACTGCCGCGTACAACGAACTCGGCCTGCCCGTAAGGGTGACGCGCCCGGACCGGACGTCGGTGCGCCAGGAGTTCGACGAGCGGGGCAACCGCACCTCGGTCACCGATCCGTCCGGCTCCACCACACGGTATACATACGACGAAGCAGGCCGCGCGACCTCGGTCACCGACGCAGCGGGCGACACCACACGCATCCGGTGCGATGCGGCAGGCCTGCCCACCGAGATCACCGGTCCGCTGGAAGCGGTCGTGCGCTGCGAAAGGGACGCCTTCGGCCGGGCGGTTGCCCTCACCGATCCGCTCGGTGCCACAACGCGCTTGGAATGGACGGCAGAGGGCAAGCTGGCCCGCCGTATCGAGCCGGACGGCAGTGAGCAATCGTGGCTGTACGACGGCGAGGGCAACCGCGTCAGCCACACCGACGCCATGGGCGCGGTGTCCCGCTTCGAGTACACCCACTTCGACCTCATGACAGCCCGCACCGGCCCCGACGGCGTACGCCACGAATTCACCCACGACCACGAACTACGCCTCACCCAGGTCACCAACCCACAGGGCCTGACCTGGAACTACACATACGACGCCGCCGGCAACCTCATATCGGAAACCGACTTCGACGGCCGGGCCCTCGTCTACGACCACGATCGGGCGGGGCGCCTCACCGCGCGCACCGACTCGCTGGGCCGGACAGTCCGCTACGAGCGGGACGAACTGGATCGCGTCGTCGCCAAGGACGCCGACGGAACGCTCACCACGTATACCTACGACTTCGCCGGCCAACTGGCCCGAGCGGAAAGCCCGGACGCGACGGTCACCTACCTCCACGACCGCTTCGGACGCCTCAGGTCCGAGACGGTCAACGGGCGCACGCTCACCTACGACCACGACTCACTGGGCCGCCGCATCCGCCGGACGACACCATCCGGCGCAGTGAGCACCTGGGCCTACGACGCAGCAGGACGCCGAGCGGCACTCACCACCTCAGGCCACACACTCACCTTCGAACACGACGCCGCGGGCAACGAACTGACCCGGCACATCGGCGACACCGTCACTCTCACCAGCCAGTGGGACACGACCGGCCGCCTCACCAGCCGATCCCTGCACAGCCCGAGCACAGAACTTCTCCAGCACCGCGCCTACAACTACCGGGCGGACGGGCACCTCACCGACGTGGACGACCACCACGCCGGCACCCGCCACTTCGACCTCGACCCGGCAGGCCGCGTCACCGCCGTCCAAGCCGCGAACTGGACGGAGCACTACACCTACGACGAAGCAGGTAACCAGACCACCGCCTCCTGGCCCACCACGCACCCCGGTGCGGAGGCCACCGGCCCACGCACCTACACCGGAACCCGCCTCACCCGAGCCGGCAACGTCCGCTACGAACACGACGAACTCGGCCGCATCACCCTCCGCCAAAAGACTCGCCTTTCCCGCAAGCCCGACACCTGGCGCTACACCTGGGACGCCGAAGACCGCCTCACCTCCGTCACCACCCCCAACGGCACCTGCTGGCGCTACCTCTACGACCCACTCGGCCGCCGCACAGCAAAACAGCGCCTCGCCACCGACGGCACCACCGTCGAGGAACAGGTGAATTTCACGTGGGACGGCACGACTCTCTGCGAGCAGACCACCACATCAGCAGAGCTGCCGGATCCGGTCACCCTCACCTGGGACCACCAAGGCCTGCATCCCATCGCCCAGACCGAGCGCATTACCGCCGCGCACGCCCCACAAGAAATAATCGACCAGCGATTCTTCAGTATCATCACCGACCTCGTCGGCACCCCCACAGAACTCGTAGACGAACAGGGCGGCATAGCCTGGCGCAGCCGCACCACCCTCTGGGGCACCACCACCTGGAACAGAACCGCAACCGCCCACACCCCGCTCCGATTCCCCGGCCAATACCACGACCCCGAAACCGGCCTCCACTACAACTACTTCCGCCACTACGACCCCGAAACCGCCCGCTACCTCACCCCCGACCCTCTCGGCCTCACCCCGGCGCCCAATCCCGCAACCTATGTCGAAAATCCACACAGCCAAGTAGACCGTTTTGGCCTGAATCCATGCCCCGGCAAAAGCGACTCAAATACACGATCCGGCACGGCCCCGAGCTTCGTAGCTGAAGCTTCTGGGCCTCTTCAAGACGTCCGAAATCTTGGACGCCCCGACAGTCAGTTTGTGTACAGTGGTCATGGCGGAATACAAGCCGGTGACGGTACGCCTGTCATCGTCCCCGAGGGGACTAGTATTTCCATGTACTCGTATCACGGTGATCCAATTTCCGACTGGCTCGGAAATCAAATAGAAACAGGAACAAAACATGCGATCCCGCTCGAGATTTATGGCCCCGGCGAGAAGCTCCCAGATTACACACTTTACCCTCCGGGTGGATTGAACATCCTAGGGCTACCGAGGAACCTTACCGTGGACAACCCCTACTACCTCTCCCAACTAATCCAAGAAAACATGGGGATGGTACACTGGGCCGCCTGCCGCTCCGTCATCAAATAATGGTGAACTTTTGTGACTCATTATGAGGATCTCACTCCTTACTCTTACCTTCAGGAAGCAATCCCGAGATCTTCACCAGCTCTCAATGTTGGCTGGTTGGAGAATGGGATGAAATTTCGAGTCGGCGAGACGTCCGAAGAATTCAAGACGAGTCTCATTCGGATCATCCAAAACCACCCCCGCGCAAGAACGCGAGGATGGCATTCCTGCACCCTTCCTCATCATGTTCGCATTCCGTATCCCTGTGTGGTCGAAATAGGCAATCAAAAGATCTCACTCGGCTCCGCCGAGGTCCGCGTCATTGATTCAGACGGCCGGGTCCTCATAGCTCCAGATCTTGTCTACCACTACGTCGTCGACCACCATTATCTCCCTCCTGAAGAATTCATCGAAGCAGTAATCCAAGAGAATTACTTCCCGGAAACCGTCGGCACGTGACCTCGATCCGTGGACAAGGATTTCAAGTGATCTCCTGAGCGAGTTCGCGGTGTCGGGCACTGTGCGCGATCGAAACTGGCGGAATTCGACGGCGGCGGCCCAGAGCCGTCCTCGCGGGGACGCTCACGCTGCTGATCCAGAGGTCTCTCTGGAACTCAACAGAATCCTCCCAGCCCTGTCAGCAATCCAACGCGGTGGGACGACTCCTCGGTCCCCCTACGCCATGCGATACGGCTTTGTCACCGAAAGCCTCTGGTGGCGGCAACCTCCGACCGCCTTCAATGGATGACCGTGACGATGACCGCGACGCTGCGCGCCTTGATCACCCTGCCGCGGATGCTCCGCCACGGGGCCGCCGTCGGCGCGCAGTTGCCGCCCGACGCGTCCGTCGTCCTCGACCCGCCCGCGCCCGAGCTGCGCGCCGCGCTCGCCGCCGCGTACGCGGGTGACCACGCGCCGGCCAGGGATCTGCTCGCGGCGACCCGCGTCGGTGCGGAGTGGGAGCGGCGCGGCGGGTACGTGCCGCGGCTGGCCGAGAGCGCGTTGCACAGCCCCGGCTGGCTCGACGCGTGGCTCGCCGAGTCGCCGCAGGATCCGGACGCCGTACTGGTGAAGGCCGAGCACAGCGTCCAGCAGGCGTGGGAGATACGGACGGGCGCCCGCGCGAGCAGCGTGGCACGCGACCAGTTCCAGGCGTTCTTCGCGCTGCTCGACGACGCGGTCCCGGTGCTCGGAGCGGCGGCCGAGCTGAACCCCACCGACCCCGTGCCCTGGCAGGTCGCGCTGACGCACGCGCGCGGGAGCCAGGCGCCGCGCGAGGTGTTCGACGCGTACTGGGCGGAGGCGACCGCCCGCGCCCCGCACCACTACGGCTGCCATGTCTCGGCGCTCCAGTACCTGTGCGACAAGTGGTACGGCTCGCACACGGAGATGTTCGACTTCGCCGAGCGCGCGGCGGAGGAGGCGCTGCCGGGCTCGAAGCTGCACGCGCTGCCGCTGCTGGCGGCCGTCGAGTACGACGTGGTGGCCGGCGGCCCGTCGCGGGAGGGCGGGCGGATCGAACGCTCGCGCATCCAGGCGGCACTGGACCGGGCGCGGAAACTGTCGGACGCGTACCCGCCGGGCGACCCGGAGGTGGCCGAGGTCCGGAACCATCTGGCGCTGATGCTGGTGCTGGCGGACCGGCACGAGGAGGCACTGGAGCAGTTCCGGGCGGTGGGGGTGCACGCGACGGAGTATCCGTGGGCGTATCTCGGGGACGCGCGGGGCGAGTTCCTGGACTTCCGGGCGGGTGTGCGGATGCGTGTGGCGGCGCGGATGCCGTTCTTCTCGCGGTCGAAGCCGACGGGGCGGATGGGACCGACGGGGCCGACGGGGCCGACGGGGCCGACGGGAGCGTACGAGGTCGAGACCGAGGCCGTCGCCACCTCCCGCCCCTCCCCCGTCACCCCGCACTGCCTCGCGCTCGTCGCCGCCCCGCCGCACACCGTCGCCGACGCCGCGCTGATGTGCGGTGTCCCGCTGCGCATAGCCCCGGCGCCGGGCCGGTCGTCGTACGTCGAACTCGCCGCCGACTCCGAGCCCGGCATCCGCGCCACCCTCCTCGGCGAGGACCGGCTCACGGCCGCCGCCGACAACTTCACCACCGGCGAACCGTGGCCCGCGCTGGTCCTCCGGCGGACCGGTGACCGGTACGGCTTCACGCTGCTCCGGCAGGGCAAGAAGGTCGCCGACCACGACTGGGACCCGGCGGCGCCGGTCCCCGACCACGCCGCCGTGGCGGCCACCGCCGCGACGCTGGCGGCGGTGTACGGCGTCGCCGACGCCCGCCCGGTCACCAACCTCCTCCGCGGCTCGGACGACCCGGCCCGCCGCCAGTCCGCCCTGGTCAAAGCACTCGGCCTGCCCCCGATCCCGGCCGGTTTCGGCACCCGCGACGAAGTCCTCACCACCCTCGCAGGCGCACAGGTACTGGCCCGCCGCGGCTTCCTGGCAGGCATCCTGGACACCCTGTCGGGCGACCCGTCCGGCCGCCCGCCGGTACCACGCCGGCCTCGCTGGTGGGTGCTGCGCATCGCGGGACTGGTGCTGTTCGTACCGGTCATGGCGTACGCCTGGTGGTCACCGGACATCGGCTGGTTCCGCGCGTCGCTGTCGACGATCGCGACGTGCTACATAGCGGGCCAACTGACGGGCGCGTGGCGGCGGCGGGGGCGCGTCAGAAAGGACTGAGGCCGGACCGGGGGTGGTGCGGGCGGTATCTCGGAGACGGGGGCGTGCTCTCTCGGCCCGTCGCGTGATCGTCGCTGGCGTTCTCAGTGGCTCGGAGCTTGTACTCGTGGGGACCACTGAGAGGCGGGGCTGCCGGTGGCCGGCAGGGATACGTTCAACGGTGCGCGTGAGCACGTACATGCGGACACGGACGCGGTCGTATTGGAGGGTGTGGCTCGAACTGTCACCGAAAGCCCAGTGGGACTCATGACTCCTGATCCGCAGTTCGAGCCGCCCAGTTCATACACACGTTGCCGACGATATTGCTGCTGATCACCCGTGCATCGAGGTTGATTTCAGGCGACGGCGCAATCCGACGCAGGCTCGGGGCCCGCCTGACATATCCTGGCGGGCCCCGAAAAACTTATGCCGTGGATCCAGACTGCGATTCTGCCTCGACCCAGCGGTCGTCGTCCGCCTCCAGGATCCCCTGATCACTCACGAAGAAAATTCCAGTACGGTAGAAATCACAGAAGGCATTCACCATGGCTTCGATGCTCTCATACACGAACCCTGATTCTCCGCCAATCATTGCATGAGCAACCTTGGGCGACCGCGATGACGCATCGTAAACCGCCGCATAGAAATCCCCACCACCTGTCGCAAGGAGCGGCGTGAAGAAATCTCCGAGCACAGGATCGCCGATCTCATACGATTCCCGCATCCCCATCGCTTCACGCAGCGAGAGCGGCTCATAGCCCGGCACCAGAGCAGCATCGTCCTGAACCTGTCCCGAGCGATACTCCACACCATTTGACCAGCCGAACCATACGGCAATGTCTTCTGGTACGGGACCTTGAAACACCGCCTCAATCTCACTTGCCGAGATGCCAGGCACACGAGATTCGACAACGGGACGATTCAGGTCCGCAACCTGCTGCCAGAGTCGCTCGATGGACTGAATTAGCATTTCTATTGCCACCCACCCACTACAAGATACGAACCGCGAAACGATCACCGTCACCGACTTTGTTCCTACTCCAGAACCACCTCAGCAGCGACCCATGACTCGAGTTTATAGACCCGGGAGAAAGGGTGAGGGTTGCCCCTCTCCCACCTTCATTGGTATGAGCGAAGGGGTATTCCTCCCATGTCGCATTGGACCCGAATTGACGGGGCCGCGGTGCGTGCGCCTGAGCTCGTCGTCGGTTGGCTCGCTCACGCGCCTGACTCGTGTGACGAGTCAGGATCGCCGGAGCACCATTATCAATCGCCCGCTGGGCATTGTCTGCTTGTGCGGCGTGAGTGCTGGAGTCGATCACATGCACCGGCAGGATCTCAGCGTTTCCGCTGGAGTCAACCGCAAACACTCTGGGGTCGCAGTTATGGACCAGGACCGGGGTGGCCCCCGCCAACACGTAGTACGTGTGGATGTCACTGACAGTCAGGTCGTGCGTCCGCTGCCGCTGGTCGAACTCACGCGTCGCGTCGATCGTCGCCGTGTCGCCGTCCGGTGTGCGCAGCGTCATCCCCAACTTGAGGTCGCCGGCTTCGATCCACTCCTTCTCGGATTCGACCCAGAAGGGGTGCGTCGTCGTGGAGACCAGCGCCGCCGACATCGGCGGCTCACCGTCGTTCTCGGCCTTCGCCGTGATCGTCAGATCGACGAAGTGCTTGTCGTCCTCGGTGACGATCGTGCCGACGACCTCGCGGGTCGTCGTCCCGCCCGTCTCCGGGTCCGTGACCGTGATCCTGTCGCCGAGTTCGACCTCCTCGATCGGCTTGGTCGTGCCGTCCGCGAGGAGTACGTCCGTACCTGGCAGGAAGCTGTGCTGCTCACCGACGGCACACCCCGGCCCGTCCGCCGACTTCCCCTTGCCCGCCGCGGCCTTGGCCTTCTCACGGGCGGTGGCGAGCGCGCTCTTCGCCTTGTTGACCGCCTTGGAGGTCTTGAAGTAGTCCTTCACCCCGCCGATGAGGTCGCCGACGAGGCCCACTATTCGTTTGGCGAGTCTCGCGCCGTCGGCCCATTTCCACGGAGCGCCGTATTTGGCGAGAACCTTGCCGGCCAGACCTCCCGCGAAGCTTCCCGCGATGTTGAGCAGCGTTTCGCCGCACGCGCCGATGTCGCCGCTGGAGAAGCAGTCCAGGGCCGCGTCCACTCCGGTGAGCGCACGGACGATGTTGACGAGTGCTTTCGCGGACTGCACCACACGCTGCTTGGCCTGCGACTGCTGTTCCTCGGCCGACGCGACTGCCTTCTCCGCCGAGTGCTCGGGGGTGATTCCGCCGACCACCCAGCTCCCGTCCCCGTTGGGCTTGCACGTGACGCCTGTCATCGCGCAGTCGTCAGGGGCCAGGCCGGTCGGGTCGGACTGGGTGACGGGGCTGTTGTGCGCGTACGCGTACGCGTTCATCTGCTCGGGCTGTGTGTAGTCGATCACCGGATCGACGGACATGAACTTGCCGAGACCCGGGTCGTACTCGCGTGCCCCGAGGTGCGTCAGACCGCTCTGGGCGTCGATCGTTCCGCCGACGAAGCCCTTCTCGCCCGGCCAGGAGCCGCTCGCCTCACCGCGCTCCGCCCCGAACGGGTCGAAACGCCGTTGTGAGACCGCGCCGGTGGTCGCGTCGATGGCGAGGCCGCTGGTGCCCTGGTGGTCGGCGGCGAGGTAGGACAGCCCGCCCCCGTCCTCCCGGACGGCGACCGTCTGGCCCGCGAGGGAGTAGTAACGCGTCGCCTCGACCTTGGTGCCGCCCTTGGGGAGGCTCAGTTCCATACCCGGCAGATAGACCGTCGTTGCCGAGGCGTCGCGACGGACCACACGGTTGCCGCCCGCGTCGTAGAGGTACGTGGTCTCCTTGCCGTCCGCCTCGGTGGTGCTGGTGAGTTCGCCCGAGTCGTTCCATTCCAGGACCTGGGTGTCACCGCCCACCGTGCGCTCGGTGGTGTTCCCGGAGGCGTCGTACGCGAAGGTCGACTGCCGGTCACCGGTCGGGGTGTTGTCGACCACCTTGGTGAGCGCGTGCGGTCCCGCCGGTCCCTCTCCGTAGGTGTAGCTGCGAGTGGTGTCCTTCGCGGCGTCGAGGCCCGTGTCGTGAACGACTTCCTTGGTCCGGTTACCGATCGCGTCGACGCTGTACGACTTCCAGTACGGGGCCGGTCCCCCCAGCGACTGCTCTCCCGGTGCCGCGGCACAGGCCGTTGGCGTCTTCGCGCCCGGCTGACCGCCGACCGTGCCCGACCCCTCCGCCGCTGTTCCGGTCGCCGCCGGGGTCCATGCCTCGGCCAGCCGCTGCGAGTTGTCGTAGGAGAAGCACTGGGTGTCGGGGGCGGTGCCGGCCGTGTCCGATATCGACAGGACGTTCCCGGCCTGGTCGTAGGAGTAGTCGGACCTCTTCACCGGTCCGTTCAATCCTTCGATGTCCACGACGGAGCGCGTCAGACGCTCGGTGCCCTTCTCGTGGAAGAAGGTCTGCCAGGCCCGCTGGTCGACCCCCATATTCAACTGCTTGAGCTGGCTGGTCGGCCCGTACTCCGCGGACGCGTACGTCGTGGCGCCGGTGAGGGTCGTCGGACGCTGGAGTTCGTCGTACCTGATGTCCGTGCTCTCGGCGGGCAGACCACCCGCCGCGGGCATCCCGTTGCCCTGGACGGTGCCGTCACGGTTGTAGCTGGTGCTGAAGGTGTAGATGCCCTTCAGCGCACCCTCGGAAGCCGGCACCGAGTAGGCGGTCTGAAGCGGACGGTAGAACGCGTCCATCGACTGGATGACCGACGCGAAGTACTCCGTTGCGCTGGTGTACCGGAGCGCCGCGTACGCCTGGCCGAGCCAGCCGGCCTTGTCGTAGCGGGTCTCGGTCAGTCTCGTGCCGGTGTTCGGCTCGCCCTCCCAGGTGGTCAGTGGCCGGTCGAGCTTGTCGTAGACCGTGGAGATCTTCTTGCCCCGGCCGTCGGTCGTGGAGACCGGACGGTCCAGGGCGTCGTACGCGGTGGTCGACGTGCCCGCGTCCGGATCGACGGTCTCGGTCACGCGGCCGAGCTGGTCGTACGTGTAGTCCCAGGTGTTGCCCTTGGCGTCGGTGACCGTCTTCAGCCGGCCGGCGTGGTCGTGGGTGTACTTGGTGGCGTCGTACTGCTCACCCGGGCCGGCGGGCAGCGGAGTGTCCGTGCGGTAGTGCCGCAGCTCGACCGTTCTGTCCTGACCGTCCTTGACGGAGGTCACCGGCACCTGGCCGGCCGGTGGGTCGACATGGGTGAGCTCGCCGTCGTAGGACGTTGTCGTACGCCACTGCTCGACACCGGCCACCTGGAAGATCTCGGCGGTCGTCCGACCGAGGCCGTCGTACTCGACCACCGACTGGGCACCGACCTCGCCGTTGGCCACCGTCAGTAGTTCGCCGGAGGGCGCGCCTTTCGCGTTGTACGTCTCGTTGGTCGCCCTGGGCTTTCCGGTTCCGTCGTAGAAGACGTCTCCGACGAGACGCGTGCCCTCCGGCCCCTCGGTCTGCTTCTGACGTGGCCGGAGCAGACCGTCGTAGAGCTGGTACTCCACGCCGTAGGTGCCACCAATCTCGATCTTCTCGGTCTTGATGGCGACGGGCTTGTCCCGGCTGACGACGTACGAGTACTTGATGCTCGGGATCGTGCGCTTCGGCTGGTCGGGCAGCCATACGGAGGTCAGCCGGCCGAGGGCGTCGTACGCGAGGTCGGTGCGCTTGCCGTTGGGGTCGGTCTGGCCCGCCGACATGCCCCAGGCGGGCGCGAAGTCCGTGATGGTGGCGTGCCCGAGAACGTTGGTCACCTTGGTCTGGCTGATCAGGCCGTTGACGTCGGTGTACTCGGTGGTGGTCTTCGTTCCGGCCGCGTCGGTCTGGGCGGTCGCCCGGCCGAACGCGTCGTACACGGTCGTACCGGTGGCCTGGTACGTGCCGGTCGTGCCGTTGTGCGAGGTCAGGCGTTCGGTCCTGGTGGCGTCGCCCTTCGTGGGGGCGGCGCCCCAGGCCGCTCCGTCGTACGACGTGCGCTCGTCGGCCAGGACCTGTGTCTTACGGTCCGGTGTGGCGGAGCAGTCGACGGAGACGGCCTCGCTGCGCGAGGGCAGTTCGTAGAGGTTCTTCGCCGGGTTGTCCGCGTACCAGAGCCGGGCGCACGAGTCGTCGTCGGCCGTGGCCAGATCACCGAAGTCCTCGATACGGACGGGGCGCCCGGTGGGGCTGTCGGTGTCGAAGTGCTGGACCGACTTCGTCGAGCGCCAGCCGCCCGCGGAGAGCGGCGTGTAGCCACGGCTCGTCTTCGCCTTGACGAGGGTCGCCCTGGTCGTGGCCCAGGACTTGGTCTGGGTGGCGGTGTCGTGCTTCCACGGCTCGGTGATCGACCGGGCGACCGCCTTGCCCTTGTCGAAGGTCTGCGCCTCGACCTGGAATCCGGTGTACTCCTTGTGGCCGGTGTACACCGTGCCGGAGGAGTCCGTGACCTGTTCGGTACGGGTGCCGCCGCCGGGCTTCTTGTCTCCGTCGAGCCCCTGAAGGAAGGTGTGGTCGACGCGGTTCGTCATGGTCTGGCCGTTGCCGCCGACGATGCTGACCTTGCCGTATCCCTGCCACTGACCCCAGGTCAGATACTTCTCGTCGGTGATGCCGTCCGGCTCGGCGTGCCGCCAGCCCGCGGGCCCCTGGTAGTCGTACCGCGTGACCAGGTCGTCGCCCTTGCCGGTGCGGTCGGTCTCGGTGATCTGCTTGACGACGTACTTGTGGAACCAGTCGGTCTTCGGGTCGATGCTGCCGGGTGGCGCCCATACGACGGGATAGCAGCGCTTGGTGGATTCGCCAGGCTTGGGCAGGGCGTCGGCCGTGCACTCGGTGGGTGCGTATGTCACATCGAGTTGAGCACCGGTCTCGCTGAGGACCCTCACGAGGCGGAACCGGTGGAAGGCGTCGATGTTGTCGTCGTCGCTGTCGACACGGTTGGTCAGATGCATTCCCTGGAGTTCCAGGGACGGCAGTTTGACGCTGCCGTCGACGCGGCCCTCGTGGTCGATCTTCGACAGCCACAGCGTCTTGGTGTCGTCGCCGTTGTCGGTGAACGTATGGGTCAGCGTCCAGGCGTCGACCTCGTCCTCGTAGGTGCCGGCGGTGCCGCGCATCTGTGTGGTGATGCCGGTCAGCCGCTTGGTCGTCCAGAAGGTGGCGGTCGACTGACTCGCGTCGCACTTCGTGGCCGCCTTGCAGTGACGGTCGACCGGTGTGTCCGGCCAGTACTTGGCGTTGGCGCCGGTGAACTTCGACTCGGCGCAGTCGAAGTCGGCGGTCTTCAGGCAGCGTTCCGAGGTGTCGAACACCATGCGGGCGGGCGCCTTCGCGGCGTAGACCTGACCGTCGCGCTGCCCGTAGTCGATCCGCTTGAGGTATCCGCCGCGGTCGTACTCGGTTCCGTTGACGTCGGTCTTGCCGTTGAGCGCGTAGCGATTGGTCTCGGCCCCGTAGAAGTAGGACAGCACGTTGCCGTGGGTGTCCTTGACGTGGTCGAGGTTCCATCTCCATGCCTGCTTGCAGTGGGCGCTGGTGAACGTCGCCTTGTAGCAGGGCTCGTCGGTGTCGTCACCGAAGACCGGGGCCGTCCAGGTGGAGCGTGTCTCCTCCTTGCCCGTGGTCCAGCCGGGCAGGCGGTTGAGGCCGAAGTAGTACTCCGTGCCGTCCGCCGTGGTGATCTTCCAGTGCTCACCGTCGTTGTCGCCGTTCCCGGTGACGCGATCGGTGTTGGTGAGCTGCTCGATCTTGCTGCCGTTCTCAGCGGCGAAGTGCCACTTCTTGGTCGTGTCGTCCTTGATCAGCTGAGAGGCCGACCCGTTCAGCATCACGGTGGCGTTGTCGTACGCCCAGCACTGCTCGGCGGATTCCTTGTGCCCGTCGTCGGAACAGGGTTTGTACGACCGCTCGACGTACCCCGGCTCGTACGAGAAGCCCTCACCGATCCAGGAGCCCTGGTTGTTGGTGGCGGAGGTTCGGCCGTCGGCCGACTGTGAGGAGTAGCCCAGTCCGACCGTGGGGGTGAGGCCGCCGGGCGTGGGGATCGCGCGTAGCGGATAGTCCCAGGAGAATCCGCCCGACGATTTGGCGACCGACCAACTGGCCGACGGGGAAAGGGAAGTGGCCTTGTAGTCGCCCTTGTCCGACGAGTCGCCCGCCTGAAGCGCGAGAACGGTGGATCCGGCCGCGTCCGCCTCCGCCATCCGCGCTCCGGGCGCGGTCGCCGTGGACCTCACCGGCTTCGCGGTCGCCGGATCGGCCAGCGTGACGGTCGCGCCGACCGACTTGGTGTCGGAGTCGTTGACGGATCGCAGGACCTTGGGACGCCCGTCGCACTCGTCGGTGCCCAGATCGTGGACGGCCGCGCACTCAGGGAGTTCGACGAGTCTCAGTCTCGACCCGTAGCTCCCGCCGTACGCCTCGTCGAAGGCGGAGTAGTCGACGGCGATCCGCACCGTGGACGGCCCGGTGGGGGCGTCGACGGGTTTGATCCGGATGACGGCTCCCGCCCCGAGGCGCCGGGCCCGGTCCTGGTCGAGCACCTCCACTCTTGCCTCGGCGGGGGACACCGTGACCGCGCCCCTGGCGCTCTTCCCCTGCCCTGCCACTCCGGTGAGCGTCACCGGCAGCCCGCCCACCTTGACGGGCGTGCCATCGGCCACGGCGACCGTGGCCACGTCGCGTACGGGCAGCGCGGCAGCATCGAGTCGCTTCACGGCGGCCTTTGCCACCGGGTCGGCCGGACGTGGCTCGGTCGTGGCGTTCTTGCCCGTCGCGGGGTCGGCGTCCTCCTGGACTCCCGGAGGTTTCGCCGTCCCGGGTTCGGCGGGCAGCGCCTGCACGGTGCTCGCCGACAGGGCGAGCAGCACGCCGAGCACCACGGCGCTGACCGTGTGCCGAGGCATACGAGCGGCAAGCGGGCGACCACGCAGAGACATCACACAACTCCGTAAGGACACGTCGGTCGAGCTCAGGGCAGGTGGGAACGTCGCGGGTCCGTCGGTGTCGGGGCCGAACCGAAACAGTCCAGACACCGACGGATCTCAGGACTTACAGATTCGGATCGCCGAGCAGCCGGTTCATACGCGAGACGCCGATGGGATCAATCGCCCCCGCGTACGCCCTGACTTCGTCCAGGGCCCCGGCGAAGTAGTCACGACCGCCCCCTTGTGCGGAGCGCCCGATCTGGAGCCCGCCCGAAGAGAGCCAGGCAGTGTGGTCGACCCCGACGGCGGTGGCCGTCAACTGACCGTCGATATAGAGACGGATCTCGTGGGTGAGGGCGTCGAAGACCACGGCGAGATGCTGACCGGAGCCGTCCGCGCTGGGCAGCACGACATCATCGGCCACAGTGGTGACGGCGGCCGTGGCACTATCGGCGTCGGTGACCGCCAACTCCCACAGTCCGGTGGCCCCTTGGTAGCGGACGGCCAGCCGGTCGGCCTTGGTCCCGGGCAGAGAGAGAACTGTCTGAGTGGCCGTCCCGTCGACGGCGGTCAGGTGCGCCCGCACCGCGACGGTGTAGCTCTTCGCCGTGTTCACCACCGCTGTCGCCGACGCACCCCAGTCACCGGCACCGTCGAGGGCGAGATGCCCGTCACCGACCAACGCGGCTTCGTCGAACAGCGGATCCGCCGGGCGGTACACGCTCGCGTCGCCGTGCAACGTCACCGGCTCGCCACCGCTCTGTACGTTCGCGGAACTGCCGCCCGGCGCCTCGTCCAGCGGCCAGTACGCCTTGCGTTGCGGTTTGACGGTCACCAACTCGGCAACCTGGCTCTGCGGCAGCACCCGGTCGTACGCCCGTACCTCCGCCACATCACCCTCGAAGTGGTCGCGGTAGCCGGACTTCGCCAGTGCTCGGCCGATCTGAAGGCTCCGCAGCGACGACCACACCGTGTGGCGTGCCGCCTTGCCCGCCTCCGTACCGCCTACATAGATACGCAGCTCGGGCCCGGTCGCGGCGGAGGCGTCGAACACGCCCGTCAGGAGGGTCCATTCGTCCTGGACCACGTCGATGCCCTTCGCGGTGGCCTGCCAGCGGCTCATCGATTCGACGTCCAGGTCCGGCGTGGAGAAGGCCCACGCCCGCTCGGTCGCGTCGTAGCCGAGGACGAATCCGGGCTCGCCGGTGCTGTCCTGACTCACCACCGCCATGTCGCGATTCAGGGCGGTGGGCCGGACCCAGGCACTGACCGTGAAACTGCGACCCGTGTCCATGACGGTGCCCCAGGCGTCGAGGTAGCCGTCGGCCGTCCCGTCGAACCGGGCAGCGCTGTCTGCGGTGCCACCGGGGCCGGGAACTCCGAAGGTCACGCCGGGCCCGGGAACGGCGGGATGCCGACCGGACTCGTCGTGCGCGTTCTCGGCGTCGGCCTCGTCAGCGAGATTCCACTGGCCGGCCGCCTGTTTTCCGTCGGTGACAAGGAATTCGTACTGGGCGGGGACGCTGGAGTTGTTCGCGGCGTCGTACGCCTCGACCGTCACCCAATGACGTCCGGCGCTTGTCGGCATCCAGTCCACCGAAGCCTTGCCGCCACTGGCCGCCACGGTCTTCAGGGGTGCGCCGTCGAAGGCGTACCGGAACTCCTTCACATCCTTGTCGGCGGCCGTGAAGGTGAATCCACCCGCGGTGCCGACGCCGTGGTGCCACGCCTCGTCCGCCGGATACTCGGCGGAGGTGACACGGGGAGCCTTCGGCCGGGTGCTGTCCCACACGATCTCGCAGCGCTGCGTCGTTCCGGTCGAACTCCACGGTCCCCAGCCGTCCCCGTCATTGGCGCGGGCCTCCCAGTAGATGACCGCGTTCTGCGGTATCTGGGGCTGGCCCGAGGGCCGTTGAGTGACGTTGTGGACGAAGGCGGTTCCCGCGGTGGGCGATTTGTAGCCGGTGTCGTAGGTGTAGGTGAGTTCCGTACCGGCGGCGTTCTTCCAGGCCACCCGGAACTGCATCTTCACCGGGTCCGAGCGTGACGACGTCTGGTCGGGATCGCGTGCTTCTGCCCGGAGCTGAGGCAGCACGTCGGTGTACGGGCGCCCCGCACCCCAGGTGCACTTCCCGCCGGGGTTGGTGGACATCAGCCGGTAGTCGACCTGCTTGGGCGGGGTGTTGTACTGAATGCTCAGATAGGTGTTGCCGCAGACGCGTTTCCAGCCGGGGTAGTCACTCTCGTCCTTGGCACGCAGTCCGAGACTGATGTTCGACCAGGAGTCGGCGGCGGCCGCCTGCATCTCGTCGAGCAACTCCCCGTTACTGAAATGGAGGTTGGCGGCGCCGGAGCAGGTGGTCGGCGAAATCTTGGTGTCCGTCGTCAGCAGGTAGTCGGACCATTCGTCCTGGGTGTTGGACCAGTTCGCGGCCGAGGTGATGACGCGGTTCTTCCCTCCGATCCGGTACAGATCGATGGGCTCTGCCTTGGCGTCGGCCCAGTACACATGCTCGACACGGGCGGACAGCTGGGCGCTGACGATCTGCTTGCCGGCGTAGAAGGACGTGGGAAAGGTGTAGAGGAGCCGCCGTACGCCGATGTCCTTGCAGGTGGTCGGGTTGTAGTTGATCGGGCACTTGCCGACACCGGCGCTGCCCGAGTACTTCCAGTCCTTCTCGGACGGGATCCCCGACATCACCCCGCTCCACGCGGTGCGCGACGTGGTCTTCGGTGTGGGGTCGATGACGACGGGATAGATCGTGTCGGCGCCTCGCAACAGGTCTTGGTCCGGCGCCAGCGTGAGGCGGTCGTCCGTCACGGAGAGACCGACGGGCGCGGTTCGGCCGGCGCGGCCGGCGTCGAGTGCTGCCTCCTGGGTGCCTGCTTCCGAGCGAAGGCCCGCCGGCTTCGCCGACACGTCCCCGCCCCGCTGACCGCCGGGCCCCTCCGGCGTGGCCGACGAGTCCCACATAACCGGTCGGCCGGCCTCGAAAACGGTACCGCCTGCGGTGTTGTCGACCGCCCGCAGCACACCGTCCTCGCTTTCCTCGGCCGTCAGCCCACGCAGAGTCAGACCGAGTTCGATCCGCTCCAGTTCCGGATCGTCCGCCGCCGCCGCGTTCTTGACGATGAAGTAGTGGCCGAAGCCTTCCGGTTCGGCCCGCACCGCCAGGTCGACTCCGTCAAGGACGTCCTTGTACGTCGCGACGGTGCCCTCGACCGTCGGAGTCGGGAGGGCTCCCGACGGCCAGGTCAACGCGTACTCTCGTCCAGCCTTGGTCATCCGGGCGAACGGGCCTTCCCCGCCACCCGAGAACTCAAGTCCGACGGTGGAGGCTTTGGCCGCCCAGTCACCCTCCGAGTTCCGGACCAGAGTGCCGTCGACCGGAACCCATGCTCCGTCCCGGACAGTACGTACCGGCTGTGTGTACTCCTGAGCGGTGAACGAGCCGTCCGGATTGGCGAAGACCTCCCGCCGCTCCTGACGCAGTCCCGTGACTTCGATCCGAGTCCCCTCCGCCTCGGCGGCGGCACTCGCCAGCGCCTCCGTGGGAGCGTCTCCGCGCTTCCCGGCCTCCGTGACGGCGCTGTCGAAAGCCGTCGCCGCGGCGGCGTCGGTCGCGTCGTCTCCGGGCAGCGCCCCCGTTCCCGACGCCAGTACCGCGGTCAGTGCTCCGACCACAGTGACGGCCCGCCACGCGCGTCTTCTCTTCTCGGCCGTACTCATCCCCACCCCTGAATTCCGTACCGTGCCGAATCGTCCCGGCGTCACTGGATCTCGGCCCCGAACGCCGTTCCACCGGTCGGGATTCCGTCCTCACCAGGCTTGAAGGTCTGCGAGGGCGCGGCGCCACTCGCGGCGGTCCAACCGAACCCGTACACCGCGCCCGGCGCCTGGCCGGACTCGTACGCGACGCCCACCAGCACCCCCGTCGGCGTCGCCGCGAGACTTGTGCCGACGAACATCTGGTGCGCGGGATCCACCGGGATGCCGTCGCCCGGTTCCCGCCACACATCGGACGCGCCCGCGGCGCCGACAGCGGGGAAGACCTGCACGCCACCCTTGTCCAGGTGTTCGCCGGACGACTCGTTGCCCGGCACGCCGACGGCGAGTTTCACGGTGGTGGCGGAGGAGACCTGGGTCGGCGCCGTATTGACGAGCGCGACGTCCTGACCGAAGAAGTCGCCCGGCGCGGCGACTCCTTCCACATCGGTGTAGTCCTGATCAAGCATGTTGTTCACCGTGGTGAGAGTGCTGTCCGGATTGACGCGGTACAGCGCCACACCGCCCGCGTCGACGAGGTCGTCCACGTCTTCGCCCGGAATGCCGACCGCGAGCAGGGCGCCGGTCGGCGCGGTCTCGGCGGTCGTCCTGTTGGCGACCATGGCCACCGACGTGCCGAAGCGGTCGGCGGCCTCGGCGGAGGCGTCGGAGCCGGGTGCGCGCGTCTGCGAGAAGCCGAACACGGGAGCGGGAATCCCGTCGGTGTTGAGGGACGGCCGGAACACCGAGACGCCGCCGGCGAAGGTCTTGCCTTCCACCGACTCCCCCGGCACACCGACGGTGAAGTAGCGGTCGGTCGCCGCCAACGATGCGCCGAAACGATCCTGCGGCTCGGCGTCCTCCCATACGCCGGCGCTGTCCTGGGTCACGTTCACGACCTGCTGCGAAACCCCGCTGACATAGTGCAGAAAGCCGACGTCCATACCCCCCACGCCGTCCTCTCCCGGGACGCCGATGACCATGTAGGCGATGCCCGTCGAGGAGGTCTCGGCCGCCACCGCGTAGCCGAGCAGGTCCCCGGACTCGGCCACACCCCCCAGCGGCTCGTCAGCTCCCTGGATGAACCCCTTACTCACCTTGCCCTGACCGATTCCGGCGGTGGAGCCGTAGATGATCTGGACGTAGCCGGCATCGCGAACCGCGCCCACATCCTCGTACGGAGTACCGACCACCAGATCGTCACAGCCGTCCTTGTCGGCGTCGTACGTCGCCAGTGAGTAGCCGAACCGGTCCCCCGCCTCGGCAGGGGTCGCGACATTGACGCTGTCCTGCCACACGACCGTCACGCCTTTTCCCCCGCCGTGGACAACAGTGACCCGACCGGCTCGCTCCTTGCCCTCCACTGTCGCGTCGGGGTCGGCGATCGCCGTGTCCCTGATGCCGTCCCCGTTGTAGTCGGATCCGGTGCCGCCGGAGCACGCCGCCTCGGCGGCCGTCGCCTTCCCGCCTCCGAGCCCCGGCCCCGAAATGGCGACGCAACCCAGCACCGTCAGACCGGCGATCCATCTCCGCACACGACCTCTGCTGCCCCACACCTGTCTGCCGCCCCTCCCCAGGAACCGAAGTCAGCAGTCAACTCGATCAAGGAAAGCCGCTCAAGACCACAAGTCCCAACATAAATGGACACGTTCAGTCACAGGACCATCACAGAATCTTCATGCTCACGTCGCACGGCTTATCCCCCCGTGATTCCCCGTGACCCCACGTGACCCACCGCACCCCACCCCCCACAACCACCCCCCACCCCCGACAATGGCGACGTGATCACACCGTCTTCGTCAGCACCCTCGCGCAGCGTCCAGCGGCGCGCCGAGCATGGGCCGACCCCCTTCGTCGATCTCAGCCGCGCCGAGTGGAGCGCGCTGCGCGACAAAACGCCCCTGCCGCTCAGCGCCGAGGAGGTCGAGCGGCTGCGCGGGCTCGGGGACGTCATCGATCTGGACGAGGTGCGGGACGTCTATCTGCCGATCTCCCGGCTGCTCAACCTGTACGTGCAGGCCACCGGCCAGCTCCGCGGCGCGCTCAACACCTTCCTCGGGGAAGCGGGCAACGGCCACGGCGCCCAGCGCGGCACCCCCTTCGTCATAGGAGTCGCCGGGAGCGTGGCCGTCGGGAAGTCGACCGTCGCGCGGCTCCTCCAGGCGCTGCTCGCCCGCTGGCCCGAGCACCCGCGCGTCGAGCGCGTGACCACCGACGGGTTCCTGTTGCCGATGAAGGAGCTCCAGGCGCGCGGTCTGATGTCGAGGAAGGGCTTCCCGGAGTCGTACGACCGCCGGGCACTGACCCGCTTCGTCGCCGACATCAAGGCCGGCAAGGACGAGGTGACCGCGCCCGTCTACTCACACCTCAAGTACGACATCGTGCCGGGCGAGAAGCTGACCGTACGGCGCCCCGACATCCTCATCGTCGAGGGCCTCAACGTCCTCCAGCCCGCGCTCCCCGGCCAGGACGGCCGCACCCGCGTCGGGCTCGCCGACTTCTTCGACTTCAGCGTGTACGTCGACGCGCGCGCCGAGGACATCGAGAGCTGGTATCTGAACCGCTTCCGCGAGCTGCGCGAGACGGCCTTCCAGAATCCGTCCTCGTACTTCAGGAAGTACACCCAGGTCTCCGAGGAGGAGGCCCTCGACTACGCGCGCACCACCTGGCGCACCGTCAACCGCCTCAATCTGCTGGAGAACGTCGCACCCACCCGCGGCCGTGCCACCCTGGTCGTCCGCAAGGGCCCGGACCACAAGGTGCAGCGCCTGTCCCTCCGTAAGCTCTGACAACTCCAACCGAGCGTCTGAGAGCCGTCGTGCTGCATTTGCGCCTGATCGTCCCCGCCGACCTGACCGACCAGGTCGTACGTACGGTGGAACAGACCGTCGGCACCACCCACCTGGTCGTCGTCCCCGGCGCCGCCCGCGATCCGGCGGGCGATCTCGTCCTGTGCGACGTCGCACGCGAGGCCGGCGACGGGCTCATCGCCGAGCTGCGCGAACTCGGCCTCGACCAAAGCGGTTCGATCGCCGCCGACGAAATCGGCCTGTCCCTGTCCCGGCGCGCCGACAAGGCGGAGGCGGACGCCCCCGGCGAGGGCGCCGACGCCGTGCTGTGGGACCAACTGGCGGACGCGACCCACGAGGAGTCCACCCTCTCGGTCACCTATCTCGCCTTCCTCACCCTCGCGACGATGATCGCCGCCTGCGGTGTGGTGCTGGACAACGCGATCCTGATCGTCGGCGCGATGGCCGTGGGACCGGAGTTCGGCCCGCTCGCCGGGCTCTGTACGGCGGTTGTACGGCGCTCCGCGCGGCTCGCCCTGCGCGCTCTGGCCGCGCTGATCGTGGGATTCGCGGCGGCGATGGTGCTGACGACCGGCTTCAGCCTGATGATGAACGGGTTCGGCCTGTTCAGCGAGTCCATGCTGGAGGCCGACCGCCCGAACACCTCCTTCGTCTACGCCCCCGACCTGTTCTCGTTCGTGGTCGCGATCCTGGCCGGCGTGGCGGGCATGCTCTCCCTGACGTCGGCGAAGTCCGGCCTGCTGGTCGGCGTCGCCATCTCGGTCACCACGGTCCCCGCCGCCGCCAACGCCGCGGTCGCTCTCGGCTACGGGGACTTCGACCAGGTGTGGGGCTCCAGCGTCCAACTCCTCGTCAACCTGGGCGGGATCGTCCTCGCGGGGACGCTCACGCTGCTGATCCAGAAGGCCCTCTGGAAGAGGACGCGCCTCGCCAGTCCTCGTCCGCGTCGGACAGCGCCTCGGTGAGAGGGCGGGTGGCGAATCCCGCCCCATCTGCCGATCGGGCGGGATCTCGTCAGCCGGTCACAACGACCGTTCGTCGGCGAGCATTAGCAGGGGCTGAGGTACCAGACCCAGGTCCAGTCCGCCGCGCGGTCCTCGCTGTAGCCGCCCGGTGAGGTCCAGCGCAGCACGCGGCCGCTGTCGTAGAACTTCGCCCGCAGCGCGGAGCGTTGGTTGTTGATCCATGACCCGGTCCCGCTCCAGTAGATGCGGGCTTGGTAGTCGCAGGTGAACAGACGCAGCTCGGTACCGGTGAAGTCTCTCCCCGGGTACGCGCACACATAGGTGTACGGGCAGGAGGCCGCGGCAGTACGTGCGCCGCCCTTGGCGTTGAGGTCGCGCGCGTACTTCTCACCGGGCAGGACGAGAGTCAGCTCCCCGCCGGGCAACTGGATCCTGTTGGCGGCCGTCTGGGTCCCGCCCCACTTGGCCAGATGGGCGTTGGCCTCGGCCTGAAGGGCCTTGGCCTCGGAGCCCGTCAGCCCGGCGCCCCTCGCCTGAGCCGCGAAGTCCGCCCGGCTCGGCAGTTTCTGGCGATTCGTCAGATCCAGCCGCTCCGTCGGAGCCTGCCGGTCCGGACGCGTATCCGCGTTGGCCGCGCCCACCGTGGTCACACACGCGGCCAGCGCCAGCATCAGCGCGACGGCCAGTCTTCCCACCCCGGTGGATCTGTGCGTGCGCTGCGGGTTCCAAGTCACTGAGTTGCCCCTCCTGTTGACAGCCCCCATGGGGATCGCCCCATGGTGCTGCTCAGTGCCCCCTGCGGTCGTCAGCGCGGAGCGCAGTCATCCTGTGCAGAGAGCGCACGGTGCGCGGCGTGCGTGAGGGAGGGCGTGACGGCGGGCGCGGCGTGCGTAACGGAGGACGTAACGGAGGGCGTCGCGTGCCTGTCCTCCGACAACGAATCTTGTTCGATTGCCATCGAAGTCTGACGAACCGCACTTTCCTGTCATCGGAGCTTGAGCACTCGTAGCGATCGCTGGTCTGGGGCATGGTGGGGGCACCTGCGCGTGCGTACGGGGATGCAGCGTTATCGGCCTTTGAGCTGGACTTTTCCGTGTCGGGTGAGCGGGTGAGGGTGCCTCTGGCAGAGGGGTGGAGCGCGAGGTTCGAGGAGGCCGAGCCGGTTCGCGGCTTCCGGTGGGACAAGGGGGCCCGGGGCTTCGCGGGCTGGTACTAGGCGGTCACCGCGGCGGACTTGATCGGGTTCGAGTCCTGGCTGGAGCGGGACCGGCTGATCCTGCTGGACCGGGATCCGGAGGTCGTGGGGGTGGCCTCCCAGCCGTTCTGGCTGCACTGGCACGACGGACAGCGTCCGCGCCGGCACGCGCCGGACTACTTCGTACGCCTCGCGGACGGACGGGCGCGCGTGGTCGACGTCCGGGCCGGTGACCGATGCCGAGACCAGGACTACCTCCAGCGCCAGCAGAACCCCGCCCAACCCCTCGCCGGCCACAGCGTCCCCACGGGCCCGACATGCGGCTTCTGCCGCACCCCCATGCAGCCGGCCTCAGCAGCCCGACGGTGGTGTTCGCACGCCTGCCGACAGGCCGCCTACCGAGCACGGAAACTCGGTGAGCTCCCGGCGACAGCTCTCTCCCGTCAGAACCGAGCGAACTGAGGCACCAGCGCTCGGCTCGACGAAGAAGCCTGCGTTTCGCTGGACTGCTCAGTGTGTTGCGGACCAATCGGCACTGACCTGATCAGCTACGGAGAAGCCGGTTTCGCAGTCCGGGCACGTCGCATCGCCGAAGACGTAGGTCGTCGCGCTGGCGACGTCCTGGTGCCCGTCGGCGAGGGCGATGTCGTGGAGCCGGCGGCCGATGCCGTCCATGGCCGCGGGGCTGGCGGGACGCAGGGGCGTCGTCTCGACGTCATCCTCCGACAGCGCGTAGTCACCGCTCGTGGAGAAGAATCCGCGGTCGCCGATGACGATGAACAGGTTGGCTTGGCAGCCAGGGCAGTTGACCTCGTACTCCTCGTTCACGAGGCCCCCGGCGAGGTCTTCGCCCCAGCTCACGACGCCTTCGAAGCTCAGCATGGATTCCAGGAGATAGGCGTACTCGTTCCGATCGGACGATGTCCGGAGGTGTTCGTTCACCACTACCAGCAGGGTCTCGACCTCCGCGGCGTGCTGGGCGCGGACGTCGCCGGCCCCGTGCGGCTGGTCAGAGCCCGCCAAGATCGCACCCGCCAGGTTCAAGGCGCTGACCGCCTGCTCCCGGTCATCGCGGCCGGCTACGTCGGCCAGCCACGGCAAGGCCGCGAAGCTGGCCGAGTAGACACTGCCTTGATGGCAGAGCGCCGACCACAGGTCGTTCCATCGCTCGGGGCTCGGCTCCGAAGCGATCTGGTCCAGCAGCACCGGTATGTCTTCCGCCGAGCCGTAGGCATGGCTGAGTTGCGCCCAATCCGTCATGCCGGAATCCAAGCAGGTCAGTCCTATCCACCGCGACTCCGGCCCTCGGACAGGGAAAGCTCCTGACCTGCACGGTTAAGGTTCGATGTCCCGAAACCGGTAGTCATCACGCTTCGATGGCAAACGAGCAAGATCCGATGGCAGAGGACAGTGCCGCCGCTCGCCCGGTGTGATCCCGTAGACGCCGCGGAACATCCGGCCGAACGCGGCCCCGTTCCCCAGCCCCCACCGCGCGCCGATGTCCTGGACCGACAGTCCGCGCAGACGTGGCTCCGCCAGATCCGCGTAGCAGCCCTCCAGCCGCCGGCGCCTTATCGAGGCGGCAACGGTCTCCTCCCGCTGCCGGAAAAGCTGATGCAGCAGTCGTACGGAGATGTGATGCCGCGCGGCGATCGCACCAGGGGTGAGCGCCGGGTCGGCCAGGTTGTCCCGGATGAACACGTCGATACGGCGCAGCAGCGACTCGTGCCGCGCCTCGGGCGCCAAGTGCTCCTGTGCGTCGAGCCGGTGGGCGAGGAACCCGGCCGCGAGATCGAGCCCCGTCTCGCCGAGCCGCGCGCGGCTCCGCTCGTCCAGCACGGCCGCCTCCCCCATCAGCGAGCCGAGAAAGCCGGCGAGCACCCTCCCGATTCCGGCGCGGGCCGACAGACCGTGGGCCAGCAGCCGATCGATCCTGGCCTCGGGCAACGGCACGAGCGCGCGCGGCAGATGCAGTATGAGCGCCTCCGAGGCCCCGATCACCGGCCCGCCCGCCGTCCGCCCGCCCGTCACCCGGCCACCCGCCGTCCGCCCGCCCGCCGTCCGCTCCCCCGTCACCCGGCCACCCATCACCGGCCCACTTGTCACCGGCCCGCTCATCGCCTGACCGCTGTAGGGCCGGGACGACGACCACATGGCGATGTCACCTGCGGCGAGCCGGCTCGTCTGACGCCCCTGCGAGATACCCATCAACCCGCCGAGGATCAGGGTCAGTTCATACGTCTCGGGATCCGCCCGCCGGATCAGATCCGCGGTGCGTTCCGACCGAAGGGCCGGGAACGAGATCCTCGTCAGCTGAAGGCGCCCCAGATCGAGAGCGCTGACGCTTCCCACGAAGTCGGAGGCGAAATCGCTGGTGATCCGGGTCGGCGCGACCCCTTGCCCGACGACCTCCCGCCACCAGTCGAACCGCTGCTCCCTCGGTAACAGCCCGGTGTCGAACTCCGTGAACGCCATCGGATCCCCCACCCCCAGGCGGTACGTGATTGCGCGCCCACAGTGTCCAACGGGGCCCACCACGCGCAATCCCACCTGGGAGCAGGACAGGGAAGGGGCCGGAAACCGCCCCCGGCTCCTCGAACCCGGCTCCTCGACCCCGACTCCGCCACCCCAAGCCCGCTGCCTACCCCAGCGCCGACTTCACCACGTCCGCCAGCCGCCCGGCCACCGCCCGCGCCTGTTCGATGTCGGCCGCCTCCACCATCACCCGTACCAGCGGCTCCGTGCCCGAGGGACGCAGCAGCACCCGGCCCGTCGAGCCGAGCTGGCGCTCGGCCTCCGACACCGCCGTCGCCAGCTCCGCCGACGTCGTGACACGTGACTTGTCCACGTCCGGCACATTCGTCAGCACCTGCGGCAGTCGCCGCATCACGCCCGCCAGGTCGGCCAGCGAACGGCCCGTGGCCGCCACGCGCGCCGCCAGCATCAGTCCGGTCAGCGTGCCGTCGCCGGTCGTCGCGTGGTCGAGGACGATGACGTGCCCGGACTGCTCGCCGCCGAGCGCGTAACCGTGCTCCTTCATCGACTCCAGTACGTAACGGTCGCCGACCGCCGTCTCCACGAGGGTGATGCCCTCACGCTCCATCGCGATCTTGAAGCCGAGGTTGGACATCACCGTCCCCACGACCGCGTCCCCGCGCAGCGTGCCCGCCTCGCGCATCGCGAGGGCCAGCACGGCCAGGATCTGGTCGCCGTCGACCTCCTCGCCCGCCGCGTCCACGGCCAGGCAGCGGTCGGCGTCGCCGTCGTGCGCGATGCCGAGGTCGGCGCCGTGCTCGACCACGGCGGCCTTCAGCAGGTCCAGGTGCGTGGAGCCGCAGCCGTCGTTGATGTTCAGTCCGTCCGGCTCCGCGCCGATCGTGACGATCTCCGCGCCGGCGCGTGTGAACGCCTCCGGCGACACACGGGCGGCCGCGCCGTGCGCCTCGTCCAGGACGACCTTGAGCCCGTCGAGCCGGTTCGGCAGCACCCCGATGAGATGCGCGACGTACTGGTCGAAGCCCTCGTCGTAGTTACGGATCCGGCCCACGCCCGCGCCGGTCGGCCGCTCCCACGGGGCACCCGTGCGGTGCTCGTCGTACACGGCCTCGATCCGGTCCTCCAGCTCGTCGGCCAGCTTGTGGCCGCCGCGCGCGAAGAACTTGACTCCGTTGTCCGGCATGGCGTTGTGGCTCGCGGAGAGCATCACGCCGAGGTCGGCGCCCAGCGCCCCGGTGAGATACGCCACCGCGGGGGTGGGCAGCACACCGACGCGCAGGACGTCCACGCCCGCGCTCGCGAGACCCGCCACCACGGCGGCCTCCAGGAACTCACCCGACGCGCGGGGATCGCGCCCGACCACCGCCGTCGCCCGATGGCCCTCGAACGTGCCCGCCTCGGCGAGCACATGCGCCGCCGCGACCGAGAGGCCGAGCGTCAGCTCCGCCGTCAGATCCGCGTTGGCCACGCCGCGCACGCCGTCCGTGCCGAAGAGTCGTCCCACAGCTGTCCCTCCGAAAAATGCTCAGAAAATGCCCCGAAGAGCTTCGCCAAGATCCAAGGAGAACACGGGGATTGCCCGAGGGATCGTCCAGGGGATCAGGAAGCTCGGAAAACGAACGCCCCGGCAGCACCTGAGTGCCGCCGGGGCGAACATATGCCATACATACGCCGTGAGGCCGTAAGGGCCCTGGCGCGGTAAGGCCGAGCGAGCGTTTAGCGCTTGCTGTACTGCGGCGCCTTGCGGGCCTTCTTGAGACCGGCCTTCTTGCGCTCGACGGCGCGGTCGTCGCGGCTCAGGAAGCCGGCCTTCTTCAGCGGGGCGCGGTTGTTGTCCACGTCCGCCTCGTTCAGCGAGCGGGCCACACCGAGGCGCAGCGCGCCGGCCTGGCCGGAGACGCCGCCACCCGAGATACGGGCGATGACGTCGTAGCGGTTGTCGAGCTCAAGCACCTTGAAGGGCTCGTTGACAGCCTGCTGGTGGACCTTGTTCGGGAAGTAGTCCTCGAGCGAACGCCCGTTGATCTTCCACTTGCCGGAGCCCGGAACGATCCGGACGCGGGCGATGGCGTTCTTACGACGGCCCAGGCCGGCGGCCGGCTGGGGGTCGCCGAAGCGGGAAGCCAGCGACTCGGAGGTGTACTCGCCCTCGACGGGGGTCTCCGACTCGAAAGTCGTCACCTCCGCGAAGGTCTCCTCCGCCTCGGGGGCGTCCACGGGGGTCTCTGCAGTGGTCTCGGCCACGATGTTCCTCAGATTTCTTTTCGTCTTAGGCGGTGGCCGGAATTACTGCGCGACCTGGGTGATCTCGAACGGAACCGGCTGCTGGGCAGCGTGCGGGTGCTGGTCGCCCGCGTAGATCTTCAGCTTCGAGAGCATCTGACGGCCCAGGGTGTTCTTGGGAATCATGCCCTTGATGGCCTTCTCGACGGCCTTCTCGGGGTTCTTCGCCAGCAGCTCGTCGTAGCGGACGGAACGCAGACCACCCGGGTAACCGGAGTGGCGGTACGCCATCTTCTGGGTCTTCTTGTTGCCGGAGAGGTGGACCTTCTCGGCGTTGATGATGACGACGAAGTCGCCCATGTCCATGTGAGGGGCGTAGATCGGCTTGTGCTTGCCCCGGAGGAGGTTCGCTGCCGTAGTCGCCAGACGGCCCAGGACGATGTCCTGCGCGTCGATGATGTGCCACTGGCGCGTGACATCGCCGGGCTTGGGGCTGTACGTACGCACGGTCGTAGCCTTCGCTTCTTCAGTGAGTGAGTCCTGACAAGGCCACCCGGACGATCACGACAGCCCTGGCAGACATACGGGGACGCAACCCGTGCCTGCCGCTGGATCATCGGCCCGGTGGACCGGCGTAAGGGCCTCTCACGTGAGAATGAACAAGCCAATACGCATAACGAACCAGAAGGATACCCAGGGTGCGCCGTACGGGTCAAAACGAGGCCCCGCCCCGCACCCTGCCCAGCCCTTCGCGGGCTCCGCCCCGGACCCCGCCCGTCACACGCGTCACCGCGCCCGCACCACCCGGCGCTCGTCCCACACCGGCTCCACGGACTCCCGCACGACCCCGTCCGACCCGAAGACCAGATACCGGTCGAAGGACTTCGCGAACCACCGGTCGTGCGTCACGGCCAGCACCGTCCCGTCGTACGCCTCCAGCCCGTCCTGCAGGGCCTCCGCCGACTCCAGGTCCAGGTTGTCCGTCGGCTCGTCCAGCAGCAGCGCCGTCGTCCCGCGCAGCTCCAGCAGCAGGATCTGGAAGCGGGCCTGCTGCCCGCCCGACAGCTTGTCGAACGGCTGGTCCCCCTGCCGCTCCAGCTCGTAGCGCCGCAGCACGCTCATCGCGCCGCCCCGGTCCTTCGCGTGCTCGGTCCACAGGATGTCGACCAGCGTCCGGCCCAGCAGCTCCGGATGCGCGTGCGTCTGCGCGAAGTGGCCCGGCAGCACCCGCGCGCCCAGCTTCCACCGCCCGGTGTGCCCCACCGAGGGATCGCCCGCCAGCAGCCGCAGGAAGTGCGACTTGCCGGAGCCGTTCGACCCGAGGACCGCGACCCGCTCGCCGTAGTAGATCTCCAGCGAGAACGGCTTCATCAGCCCGGTCAGCTCCAGGTTCTCGCAGGTCACCGCCCGTACACCGGTCCGGCCGCCCTTGAGCCGCATGGTGATCGCCTGCTCGCGCGGCGGCTCCGGCGGCGGGCCCGCGTCCTCGAACTTCTTGAAGCGCGTCTGCATCGCGCGATAGCGCGACGCCATGTCGGGGCTGATCGCCGCCTGCTGCCGCAGCCGCAGCACCAGTGCCTTCAGCCGCGCGTGCTCCTCGTCCCAGCGCCGCTTCAGCTCCTCGAAGCGCGCGAAGCGCTCCTGGCGGGCCTGGTGGTACGTCCCGAACCCGCCGCCGTGCACCCACACGTCCGAGCCGGCCGGGCTCGGCTCCACGCTGACGATCTTCTCCGCCGCCCTGGCCAGCAACTCCCGGTCGTGGGAGACGAAGAGCACAGTCTTACGAGTCTCCTTGAGCCGCTCCTCCAGCCACCGCTTCCCGGGCACGTCCAGATAGTTGTCCGGCTCGTCGAGCAGCAGGACCTCGTCGGGCCCGCGCAGCAGCGCCTCCAGCACCAGCCGTTTCTGCTCGCCGCCGGACAGCGTGGTCAGGGCGCGGAACTGCGCCTTCTCGTACGGGACACCCAGCGCGGCCGTCGTGCACATGTCCCAGACCGTCTCGGCCTCGTACCCGCGCGCCTCCGCCCAGTCGCTGAGCGCCTGCGCGTACCGCATCTGCGCGGCCTCGTCGTCGACCGTCATGATCAGGTGCTCGGCCTCGTCCACCGCGCGGGCCGCCTCGCGGATCCGCGGCTGCGCGACCGAGACCAGCAGGTCACGGACCGTACGGTCGTCGCGCACCGAACCCACGAACTGCGACATGACGCCGAGCCCGCCGCTGACCGTCACCGTGCCGCCGTGCGGCTGCAGCTCTCCGGCGATCAGCCGCAGCAGCGTCGTCTTGCCCGCCCCGTTGGCTCCGACGAGCGCCACGACGGCACCCTCACCCACCCGGAACGAGGCATCGTTGAGGAGCACCCGTCCGTCCGGTAGGTAGTACTCCAGGTGCGCGGCCTCTAGATGTCCCATGCTTCGCATTGTCGCGGCCAGGACCCCACTCTCCCAACCGATTTCCGTCCGAATCCGGTTCTCGGCCCGGAACCGGAACCCGCTCCGCGCGGTTTAAACTCCCGCCATGAGCTTTGGTCAAGGGGGGCCTTACGGGCCGCCCCCACAGGGGCCGTACGGATCACGGGACCCGCAGGGGCAGACACCGGACTGGGCCGCGCTCGCCGACGCCTCGGCACAGCGGGCCCGTCGCCGGCGGTGGATGCTGATAGGCGGCGGCGCGCTGGCGACCGCCGCCGTCGCGGCGATCGTCGCGACGGCTGTCGTGTCCATGAACGGCGACAGCGCTGACCGGGGCGGCGACAAGAACGCGAGCGATCTGCCCGCCCCGCCCGACCTGCCCAGCGAGAGCGCCGACCCCGAGCCGTCGTTCTCCGACGCCGTGCCGCTGCCGCCGCCGAACCCGAAGGACTTCATCTCCAGCGAGGACAAGGACACGGCGCCGCTCAGCGCCGACACCCTCTTCCCGGGCTCGAAGCTGACGATGGGCGACCGCGTCTACGCGAAGGGGCCGACGAACCGCACCACGAACTGCGCGGGCGCGACCCAGGGCGCCCTCGGCTCGATCCTCGCCGCCAACACCTGCGACCAGGTAATCCGCGCCACGTACACCCGGGGCGGCACGGCGGTGACCGTCGGCGTCGCCGTCTTCTCCACCGAGACGCAGGCGCTGAAGGCGAAGAAGGAGGCGAGCGGCGGTCTGGCCTCGCTCTCCGGCTCGGGTGTCCCGACGTTCTGCCGGGGCGGCACGATCTGCCGCAAGACCACCAACTCGGTCGGCCGGTACGTGTACTTCACCGTCGGCGGCTTCACCAACGGCAAGAACGTGGTGAAGGGCGACCAGGACGTCTTCGACACCGGCGACGACGTCGCGGAGTTCACGTTCCTCCAGATCCGCCGCCGCGGCGAGGCCCAGGCGTCAGCCGCAGCCACCGCACCCGTCGACGAGTGACGCACCGGCTCCACCGGAGCCTCCCGCCGCCGGCAGGGTCCGCTTGTTGCGGGCCAGCCGGTTGCGCGCGGCGAGCTGGTCGTCGGCCGGGTAGCCGACCTCCTCAAGGGTGAGGCCGTGCGGCCGTACGACATGGACGGCCGAGTCCCGCACCCCGGCGGCCAGCACCTTCGCCGGCCACTCCACGGGCCGGTGCCCGTCGCCCACGAACAGCAGCGCGCCGACGAGCGAGCGCACCATGTTGTGGCAGAAGGCGTCGGCCCGCACGGTCGCGGTGACGACGCCGTGCGCGTCGCGCTCCCACTCCAGCCGCTGGAGCGTACGGATCGTCGTCGCGCCCTCGCGCTTCTTGCAGTACGCCGCGAAGTCGTGCTCGCCGAGCAGCCCGGCCGACGCCGCGTTCATCGCGTCCACGTCCAACGTCCAGTCGTGCCACAGGACATGGCTGCGCAGCAGCGGGTCGACGCCACCGGGGTCGTCGGTGACGCGGTAGGCGTAGCGCCGCCAGATCGCCGAGAAACGGGCGTTGAAGCCCCGCGGTGCCTCCTCGGCCCGCCACACCCTCACGTCGTGCGCCAGCCGCCCCGCGAGGCGCCGCAGCAGCCTCTCCCGGTGCTCGGCCCACAGCTCGGCGGGCAGATCGACGTGCGCGACCTGTCCGCGCGCGTGCACGCCCGCGTCGGTCCGCCCCGCGACGGTCAGGTCGTACGTCTCCGAGGACCGCGTCACGACCTTCAGCGCGTCCTCGATGTCCCCCTGGACGGTCCGGCGGGTGGCCTGCCGCGCCCAGCCGGAGAAGTCCTTCCCGTCGTAACTCAGATCGAGCCGCACCCGTACGAACCCGGGCGCCGCACCCTCGATGTCCTCACTCACCACTCACCCCATTCATACGGAACGGGCCCGCACCGCCCCTGAGGGTGATGCGGGCCCGTTCTGCGACCTCGGAAAAACAGGTCAGGCGTCCTTGGAGTCCTTGGACTCCGCCTCGACCGGCTTGGCGTCCTCGACGGGGGCGTCCTCCGTGGAGGCGTCCTCCTTCTTGAGGGCGTCTTCCTTGACGGCGCGCTTCGTCGCGGCCTCGGCCTCACCGGTGGCCTTCTGCGCCACGGTCAGGGCCTCGACCAGCTCGATGACCGCCATCGGGGCGTTGTCGCCACGACGGGGGCCGATCTTGGTGATACGGGTGTAGCCACCGGGGCGGTTCTCGTACCGCGGAGCGATCTCGGTGAAGAGCGTGTGGACGATGCTCTTGTCCGTGATCGTCTGAAGAACGAGGCGACGGTTGTGGATGTCGCCCTTCTTCGCCTTGGTGACCAGACGCTCGGCGACCGGACGCAGGCGGCGGGCCTTGGCCTCGGTCGTCGTGATCTTGCCGTGCTCGAACAGCGCCTTCGCGAGGTTCGCGAGAAGCAGCCGCTCGTGCGCGGCGCTGCCGCCCAGACGGGCACCCTTGGCGGGCTTCGGCATGGTGTTACTCCTTCATATCTGCACCGGCCGTATCAGGTACCGATGTCAGTTCCCCGCAGACGGTCGTCTGCGGAAAGGCAAACTCAGCCCGTCCGGCGTTTGAGGACAGAGCCCCAACCCCGGGCCCGGGGTCCTAGTACTGCTCGGTCTCCACGAACCCGGCATCCGCGTCGTCGTCCGCGCCGAACGCGTCCGCCGCGGCGGTGGGGTCGAATCCGGGCGGGCTGTCCTTGAGGGCGAGACCCATCCCGGCCAGCTTCGCCTTGACCTCGTCGATCGACTTGGCGCCGAAGTTACGGATGTCGAGCAGGTCCGCCTCGGACCGCGCCACGAGCTCACCCACGGAGTGGATGCCCTCGCGCTTGAGGCAGTTGTACGACCGAACGGTGAGCTCCAGCTCCTCGATCGGCAGGGCGAGATCGGCGGCGAGCGCCGCGTCCGTCGGCGACGGGCCCATGTCGATGCCCTCGGCGTCGATGTTGAGCTCGCGCGCCAGACCGAACAGCTCGACCAGCGTCTTACCGGCGGACGCCATGGCGTCGCGGGGGCGCATGGCCTGCTTGGTCTCGACGTCGACGATCAGCTTGTCGAAGTCGGTGCGCTGCTCGACACGGGTCGCCTCGACCTTGTACGTGACCTTGAGCACCGGCGAGTAGATGGAGTCGACCGGAATACGGCCGATCTCCTGGCCCACCTGCTTGTTCTGGACGGCGGAGACGTAGCCGCGACCGCGCTCGACGGTCAGCTCCATCTCCAGCTTGCCCTTGCCGTTCAGCGTCGCCAGGACGAGGTCCGGGTTGTGGACCTCGACACCGGCCGGGGGCGCGATGTCGGCGGCGGTGACCAGGCCGGGGCCCTGCTTGCGCAGGTACATCACGACCGGCTCGTCGTGCTCCGAGGAGACGACCAGCTGCTTGATGTTGAGGATGAGGTCGGTGACGTCCTCCTTGACGCCCGGCACGGTGGTGAACTCGTGCAGGACCCCGTCGATCCGGATGCTGGTGACAGCGGCACCGGGGATCGAGGAGAGGAGCGTACGACGCAGGGAGTTACCGAGCGTGTAGCCGAAACCCGGCTCCAGGGGCTCGATCACGAACCGCGAGCGGTATTCGTCGACGACCTCTTCGGTCAGCGACGGACGCTGAGCGATAAGCATGGAAAATGCCTCCAGTCTTGGCACCCACTATTTGATGCCAACAGGAACAAGGGTACGGGCGGTACGGAGCCGAGGCCCCGTACCGCCCGCGATCCGTACCCTCAGGGGGTACAGAAGATCAAACGCGGCGACGCTTCGGGGGGCGGCAGCCGTTGTGCGGGGTGGGGGTGACGTCCTGGATCGAACCCACCTCCAGGCCGGTGGCCTGGAGCGAGCGGATCGCGGTCTCACGGCCGGAGCCGGGACCCTTGACGAAGACGTCGACCTTGCGCATGCCGTGCTCCTGCGCGCGGCGGGCGGCCGACTCGGCGGCCATCTGCGCGGCGAAGGGGGTGGACTTGCGCGAGCCCTTGAAGCCGACGTGGCCGGCGGAGGCCCAGGAGATCACGTTGCCCGAGGGGTCCGTGATCGAGACGATGGTGTTGTTGAACGTGCTCTTGATGTGGGCGTGCCCATGAGCGACGTTCTTCTTTTCCTTGCGGCGCACCTTCTTGGCAGCGCCCTGACGACCCTTGGGGGGCATCTATTACTCCTACGGGAGGTGGTCGGTCCTACAGCGAAGACCGCTGATGAGCGTCCGCTGAGGACTACTTCTTGCCCGGCTTCTTCTTGCCGGCGATGGCGCGACGCGGACCCTTGCGGGTACGTGCGTTCGTGCTCGTGCGCTGGCCGTGGACCGGCAGGCCGCGACGGTGACGCAGACCCTGGTAGCAGCCGATCTCGACCTTGCGGCGGATGTCGGCCTGGATCTCGCGACGGAGGTCACCCTCGGTCTTGAGGTTGCCGTCCACGTACTCGCGGAGCTTGACGAGGTCTTCCTCGGCAAGGTCGCGGACGCGGACGTTGGGGTCAACGCCGGTGGCGGCGAGGGTCTCCTTGGACCGGGTGCGCCCGATGCCGAAGACATAGGTGAGGGCGACCTCGACGCGCTTTTCGCGCGGGAGGTCAACGCCTGCGAGGCGTGCCATTCATGGCTCCTGTGTGATTTCGGAGGTCTTCCGCAGTGACTCTCCCGGACGACGTGCTCTCTCCGGGTCCCCGGCCTCCGCCGGAGGTGTCGGCGCCATCAGCTGGTGCGGATGACGTCGGACACTGCGTATATACGTGTTTCGCTCGCGTCGCGCGAAGTACTGCGAGATGCAGGGGGGTCGTGCGTCAGCCCTGGCGCTGCTTGTGGCGCAGGTTGTCGCAGATGACCATGACCCGACCGTGACGGCGGATCACCTTGCACTTGTCGCAGATCTTCTTGACGCTCGGCTTGACCTTCATGGTGTGAGGTTCTCCGGGTCAGTGCCGGCACCCCGGAAGCGGGGTGAGGCAAGATCTACTTGTATCGGTAGACGATCCGGCCACGCGTCAGGTCGTAGGGAGACAGCTCCACCACTACCCGGTCATCGGGAAGGATTCGGATGTAGTGCATCCGCATCTTGCCGCTGATGTGCGCGAGGACCTTGTGACCGTTCTGGAGCTCCACCTTGAACATGGCGTTCGGGAGAGACTCGATCACGGTGCCCTCAATTTCGATGGCACCTTGCTTCTTGGCCACGCTTCGCCCTTCGAATCGGCTACCTTGATCGATTCTGGGCCACCGTATGTGGACACACGGGTACACCAGAGCCGACGCGTCAGTCTACGGCAGGGCTCTCGAAAAGACGAATCCGTGGAGTTTGCCCACCCTCGTAGATCGTCAACCCCCTGATCCCCCGAATGCCCCGCTCGCGGGCTCGGCGCCAGGGGCGCCTCACAAGCTCCGCGAGGCTGTGCCGGACTCCGTCCGGCCGGCCGGGGCCGGGGCCGCGGGTTCCTCGTCAGGCCAACGGGTCCGGCGCCGCCGTCACGCCCAGCTCCGCCAGCTTCGCCCTGCCACCGTCGACCGCAGTCAGGACCAGCGGGCCGGCCTCCGTCAGGGCGACCGAGTGCTCCCAGTGCGAGGACCAGGTGCCGTCGGTCGTGATGACCGTCCACTCGTCCGCCAGGACCTCCGTGTGCGGCGTGCCGAGTGACACCATCGGCTCGATCGCCAGGCAGAAGCCGGGAATCAGCTTCGGGCCCTTGCCGCGCTTGCGCGAGACGTAGTTCAGCAGGTGCGGGTCCATGTGCATCTGGGTGCCGATGCCGTGGCCGCCGTAGTCCTCGACGATGCCGTACTTGCCGCCGCCCGGCTTCGGCTGGCGGCGGATGTACGTCTCGATCGCCCGCGACACGTCGACGAGCCGGTTACCGAGCCGCATCGCGGCGATCCCCGCCCACATCGACTCCTCCGTCACGCGGGAGAGTTCGATCAGCTCCGGTGCGTGACCGCCGCCGACGAACGCCGTGAAGGCAGCGTCGCCGTGCCAGCCGTCCACGATCGCGCCGGCGTCGATCGAGATGATGTCGCCGTCCTTCAGTACGGTCTCGGTGTCCGGGATCCCGTGCACCACCACCTCGTTGACCGAGGTGCAGATCGTCGCGGGGAACCCGCCGTAACCGAGGAAGTTGGGCTTCGCGCCGTGGTCCGCGAGGACCTTGCGCGCCACCTCGTCCAGATCCTTCGTGGTGGCGCCGGGCACCGCGGCCTCGCCGGTGGCCGCGTGGATCGCGGCGACGACCAGCCCCGCCTCACGCATCTTCGCGATCTGCTCGGGGGTCTTGATCTCCACCATGACGGCGGCCTGCCTCACTCGGTCGAAGAAACGATGTGTCCGCGCTGGGAGTCCGCGCCAGGACACCTACGGTAGTCCCCCGGACAGCAGTACGGCCGTGGTGCCCCTGGGGGCGCCCCGGCCGTATCACTGTGCCGTGCTGTCGTGCTTGTCGCGCTGTCGTGCCGTACGTACTGTGCCGTGCTCGGTGGTGCGGTCGCGCCGTGCCTCGCGGGGGAACCGGACCTATGCGGCCCGGCCGCCACCCTCCAGAGCCGCCATCGCGCGCTTGGTCACCTCGGCGACCTTGCCGAGCGCCGAGATGGTGACCACGAGGCCCTGCTCCCGGTAGTGGTCGATGATCGGCTCGGTCTGCGTGTGGTAGACCTCCAGCCGCGTGCGGACCGTCTCCTCGGAGTCGTCGTGCCGCTGGTACAGCTCGCCGCCGCACTCGTCACACACACCCTGCTCCTTCGGCGGGCTGTACGTGAGGTGAAAGACGTGCGAGCTGTCGTTGCGGCAGGTGCGCCGACCGGCGATCCGCTTGACCACCTCATCCTCGTCGACCTCCAGGTCCAGCACGGCGTCCAGGTGCAACCCCTCGGCCGTGAGCGCCTTGTCGAGCGCTTCGGCCTGCGGGACGTTGCGGGGGAAGCCGTCCAGAAGGAAGCCGTTCGCGGCGTCCGGCTGTGCCATCCGCTCCAGCGCCATCCCGATGGTGACCTCGTCGGGAACCAGGTTCCCGGCGTGGATGTAACTCTGCGCCTGCTTGCCGAGGTCGGTGCCCTGGCTGATGTTGGCGCGGAAGAGGTCACCTGTGGAGATGTGCGGAATGGAGAGGTTCTGGGCGAGGTACGCAGCCTGCGTTCCCTTGCCGGCACCGGGCGGTCCGACGAGGACGATTCGCATCAGCGGAGGAACCCTTCGTAATTACGCTGCTGGAGCTGGCTCTCGATCTGCTTCACGGTCTCCAGACCCACACCCACGATGATCAGGATGCTTGTCCCGCCGAACGGGAAGTTCTGGTTCGCGCCGCCGAAGCCTGCCAACGCCATCGTTGGGACGAGAGCGATCAACCCCAAGTACAGCGAGCCCGGCCAAGTGATCCGGTTGAGTACGTAACTCAGATACTCGGCAGTAGGTCGACCTGCCCGGATGCCCGGGATGAAGCCACCATACTTCTTCATGTTGTCCGCGACTTCTTCGGGGTTGAACGTGATGGCCACGTAGAAGAAGGCGAAGAACACGACAAGGATGAAGTACGTCGCGATGTAGTACGGATGGTCGCCCTTGATGAAGTGGGCTTCGATCCAGGTCTTCCAGCCGGACTGCTGACTGGAGAACTGCGCGATCAGCGCCGGGATGTAGAGCAGCGACGACGCGAAGATGACGGGGATCACACCCGCCTGGTTGACCTTCAGCGGGATGTACGTGGACGTACCGCCGTAGGACCTCCGCCCGATCATCCGCTTCGCGTACTGAACGGGGATCCGGCGCTGCGCCTGCTCGACGAAGACGACGAGTCCCACCATCACGAAGCCGATGAGGATGACCGTGCCGAACTCGATCCAGCCCTGAGCGAGCTTGCCGCTCTCCTTGATGGCCCACAGCGCACCGGGGAAACCGGCGGCGATCGAGATGAACATCAGGATGGACATGCCGTTGCCGATGCCCTTGTCGGTGATCATCTCACCGAGCCACATGACGGCGGCCGTACCGGCGGTCATCGTGATGACCATCGTGATGGTGATGAAGATCGACTGGTCCGGAACGATCTCCGAGGCGACCGGGCAGCCGCTGAAGAGCGCGCCGCTGCGGGCGGTTGCCACCAGACCGGTGCCCTGGAGCACCGCGAGGGCGACCGTCAGGTATCGGGTGTACTGAGTGATCTTGGCCTGACCGGACTGCCCTTCCTTCTTGAGGGCTTCGAGTCGGGGGATGACCACAGTCAGCAGCTGCAGGATGATGCTTGCCGTGATGTACGGCATGATGCCGAGCGCGAAGATCGTAATCTGCAGCAGCGCTCCGCCGCTGAACATGTTCACCAGCCCGAACAGGCTGTTATTGCCCTTCTGCGCTGCGTCGACGCACGTCTGCACGTTCTCGTAGCTGACGCCCGGTACGGGAATGTGCGCCCCGAACCGGTACAGCACGATGATGAACAGCGTGAAGAGCAGCTTCTTGCGCAGGTCGGGCGTCTTGAACGCCCGGGCGAACGCGGTGAGCACGGTGCCTCCTGCGACCCCCGCGCTCGCGCGTCAAGGGTGACGGTCTTGAGGATCGACAGATACATATCAGGCAAAAAGCCACACGAACACCCCTGCGGAGAGTCCGCGTGGCTCGGGGTCCGAGGGTGGACCCCCGGGTTCAATACAGCAACAGTGCACGCCACCTTACCGGCGTACCTGCCCCCCTAGGAACGACCAACCGGGGATGCCCCTTTTGAGAGGCATCCCCGGTTGGGTGTTCAGTCCATCAACTTGTCCGAGTCGTCTCAGACGAGCTCAGTGACGGAGCCGCCGGCGGCGGCAATCTTCTCCTTGGCGGAGCCGGAAGCGGCGTCAACCGAAACCGTCACCGCTACGGAGATCTCGCCCTGGCCCAGGACCTTGACGAGGCTGTTCTTACGGACCGCACCCTTGTCGACCAGATCGGCCACCGTGACCTCGCCACCCTGCGGGTAGAGCTCGGCCAGCTTGTCCAGGTTCACGACCTGGTACTCGGTGCGGAACGGGTTCTTGAAGCCCTTGAGCTTCGGGAGACGCATGTGGAGGGGCATCTGCCCGCCCTCGAAGCGCTCCGGAACCTGGTAACGGGCCTTGGTGCCCTTGGTGCCACGACCGGCCGTCTTACCCTTGGACGCCTCGCCACGGCCCACACGGGTCTTGGCGGTCTTGGCTCCGGGGGCGGGACGGAGGTTGTGGACCTTCAGCGGCTTCTGCTCCGCCATGTCAGTCGACCTCCTCAACCGTCACGAGGTGCCGCACGGTGTTGGCCATGCCGCGGAACTCGGGACGATCCTCCTTGACAACCACGTCGTTGAGCCGCTTGAGGCCCAGCGAACGAAGGGTGTCGCGGTGGTTCTGCTTGCTGCCGATGTACGACTTCGTCTGCGTGATCTTGAGACGGGCCATTACGCACCCGCTCCCGCACGTGCACGAAGCAGAGCCGCGGGGGCGACGTCCTCAAGGGGCAGACCGCGGCGGGCCGCGATCTCCTCGGGACGCTGCAGACCCTGGAGGGCCGCCACGGTCGCGTGCACGATGTTGATCGGGTTCGACGAACCGAGCGACTTCGACAGGATGTCGTGGACGCCGGCGCACTCGAGCACCGCACGCACCGGGCCACCGGCGATGACGCCGGTACCGGGGGACGCGGGCTTGAGCAGGACGACGCCCGCCGCCTTCTCACCCTGGATCGGGTGCGGGATGGTGCCCTGGATACGGGGGACCTTGAAGAAGTGCTTCTTGGCCTCCTCAACACCCTTGGCGATGGCGGCCGGCACCTCCTTGGCCTTGCCGTAACCGACACCCACGGTGCCGTCACCGTCGCCCACCACGACCAGCGCGGTGAAGCTGAAGCGACGACCACCCTTCACGACCTTGGCAACGCGGTTGATCGCGACGACACGCTCGACGTACGCGGTCTTCTCGGCGGCAGCGCCACCGTCACGGCCCTTCCGGTCCCGCCGCTCGCCGCCACCGGCACCGCTTCCGCGGCGCTGGGGTCCAGCCATTGGATTTACCTCTCTCTGTTACGTCCGCTAGCTCCGGAACCGGGGCTTAGAACTTCAGCCCGGCTTCACGGGCGGCGTCGGCCAGAGCGGCAATCCGCCCGGCGTACTGGTTGCCACCACGGTCGAACACGACAGCCTCGACGCCGGCGGCCTTGGCGCGCTCGGCGACCAGGGCACCGACCTGCTGTGCCTGGGCGCTCTTGTCGCCTTCGCCACTGCGGATCGACGTGTCCAGGCTCGACGCCGAAGCGAGCGTGTGGCCCGCGATGTCGTCGATGACCTGGGCCACCATGTGGCGGTTGGAACGCGTCACAACGAGGCGGGGGCGCGCTACCGTGCCCGAGACCTTCTTGCGTACGCGGATGTGACGGCGCTTGATGGCAGCGGCCTTGTAGGCCTTGCCCTTGGCGATCTTTACACCGTATGCCATGGCTACTTACCCGCCTTTCCGACCTTGCGGCGGATGACCTCGCCGGCGTACTTGACGCCCTTGGCCTTGTACGGGTCGGGCTTCCGCAGCTTGCGGATGTTCGCCGCGACCTCGCCGACCTTCTGCTTGTCGATGCCCTCGACGCTGAGCTTGGTCGGGGACTCGACCTTGAAGGTGATGCCCTCAGGGGCCTCGACGACGACGGGGTGGCTGTAGCCCAGGGCGAACTCCAGATTGGAGCCCTTCGCCTGGACGCGGTAACCGACTCCGCTGATTTCGAGCGCCTTGCTGTATCCCTGGGTCACACCGGTGATCATGTTCGCCACCAGCGTGCGGGACAGGCCGTGCAGGGCCTTGTTCAGACGCTCGTCGTTCGGACGCAGCACCTTGAGGGTGCCGTCATCGTCCTTGGTGACCTCGATCGGCGCTGCGACGGTGTGCGAGAGGGTCCCCTTGGGGCCCTTCACCGCGACCGTACGGCCATCGATGGTGACGTCCACACCGGTGGGAACCTGGATGGGGAGCTTGCCGATTCGCGACATGAGCTTTTCCTCCGTTCCCGACTACCAGACGTAGGCGAGGACTTCCCCACCTACGCCCTTCTTGCCTGCCTGCTGGCCGGTGAGGAGACCGTGGGACGTGGAGATGATCGCCACGCCCAGGCCGCCGAGCACCTTGGGCAGGTTGGTGGACTTGGCATACACACGCAGACCGGGCTTCGAGATGCGCTTGATGCCGGCGATCGAACGCTCGCGGTTCGGGCCGAACTTCAGCTCCAGGGTCAGCTTCTTGCCGACCTCGGCGTCCTCGACCTTCCAGCCGGTGATGAAGCCCTCCTGCTGGAGGATTTCCGCGATGTGCGACTTGATCTTGCTGTGCGGCATCACGACATCGTCGTGGTATGCCGAGTTCGCGTTACGCAGACGGGTCAGCATGTCTGCGATGGGATCAGTCATGGTCATGAATTGGCCTTCGGCCTCTCTCGCCGGGGTTTCCTGTATGCGCCATCCCTCTCCCCACTCAACGGCGGGACGGGTGCGGTGCGGGGACCTACGGCGTAGTAAGTTTCGGGCGGCGGACGCCCAACCCCCCAAGCCTACGGCATGGGGAGCAGGGCTTCCGCCGACCAGTTGCTTACCGAGAGCTCTGGTTGATTCCGTACTTCAACTCAACGCTGAAGTAAGGGAATTACCAGGAGCTCTTGGTGACGCCCGGCAGCTCGCCGCGGTGTGCCATCTCACGAAGGCAGACACGGCAGAGGCCGAACTTGCGGTAGACGGAGTGGGGACGCCCACAGCGCTGGCAGCGCGTGTAACCGCGCACGCCGAACTTCGGCTTGCGGGCGGCCTTAGCGATCAGAGCCTTCTTCGCCACGGTCAGTTCTCCTTGAACGGGAAGCCGAGGTGACGAAGGAGGGCACGACCCTCGTCGTCGTTGGTCGCCGTGGTGACCACGGTGATGTCCATGCCCCGGACCCGGTCGATCTTGTCCTGGTCGATCTCGTGGAACATGACCTGCTCCGTGAGACCGAAGGTGTAGTTGCCACGGCCGTCGAACTGCTTGGGCGACAGGCCGCGGAAGTCACGGATACGCGGCAGCGCGAGCGACAGCGTACGGTCCAGGAACTCCCACATGCGGTCACCGCGGAGGGTGACGTGGCAGCCGATCGGCTGCCCCTCGCGCAGCTTGAACTGCGCGATCGACTTGCGGGCCTTGGTCACGGCCGGCTTCTGGCCGGTGATCGTGGTGAGGTCCTTGATGGCACCCTCGATCAGCTTGGAGTCGCGGGCGGCGTCGCCCACACCCATGTTGACCACGATCTTGACGAGACCGGGGACCTGCATGACGTTCTCCAGGGAGAACTCCTCACGCAGCTTGCCGGCGATCTCCTCGCGGTAGCGCAGCTTCAGACGCGGCGCGGTTGTGGTCGTCATCAGATGTCCTCACCGGTCCGCTTGGCAACGCGGATCTTGTTGCCCTCGTCGTCAAAGCGGTAGCCGACGCGGGTGACGACCTTCTTGCCGTCCTTCTCCACGACCAGCTGAACGTTGCTGATGTGGACAGGGGCCTCGGTCGTCACGATGCCACCGGTCTGCGAACCACGAGCGGTCTGGCCGGCCTTGGTGTGCTTCTTGACCCGGTTGACACCCTCGACGAGGACGCGGTTCTGCGTGGGGATGGCCTGAATGACCTTGCCCTGCTTGCCCTTGTCCTTACCGGTGATGACCTGAACCAGGTCGCCCTTCTTGATCTTCATGCTTACAGCACCTCCGGCGCGAGCGAGATGATCTTCATGAACTTCTTCTCGCGCAGCTCACGGCCGACCGGGCCGAAGATACGGGTGCCGCGAGGGTCGCCGTCGTTCTTCAGAATGACGGCGGCGTTCTCGTCGAAGCGGATGTACGAGCCGTCCTGGCGGCGGCGCTCCTTCACGGTGCGAACGATGACCGCCTTGATGACGTCACCCTTCTTCACGTTGCCACCGGGGATCGCGTCCTTGACGGTGGCGACGATGACGTCACCGATGCCCGCGTAGCGGCGACCCGAGCCACCGAGAACACGGATGCAAAGGATCTCCTTGGCACCAGTGTTGTCGGCGACACGCAGTCGCGACTCCTGCTGGATCACGTGTTTCTCCTGATCGTCTGCCGGTTCCCGGCGGGGTCCGTCCTACTGGGGTCGGACCCCACCGAGCCTGGCGGAACTACTCCTAGGGAATGCCCTGGGAGGAATTGCTCGGCCTGGACTACTTGGCCTTCTCAAGGATCTCGACGATGCGCCAGCGCTTCGTCGCGGACAGCGGCCGGGTCTCCATGAGGAGGACACGGTCGCCGATCCCGGCGGCGTTCGCCTCGTCGTGCGCCTTGAGCTTGTTCGTACGGCGGATGACCTTGCCGTACAGGGCGTGCTTCACACGGTCCTCGACAGCGACGACGACGGTCTTGTCCATCTTGTCGCTGACGACCAGACCCTCGCGGGTCTTGCGGAATCCGCGCTCGCTCTTCTCGGTCGTCTCAGTCACGTTGCTCTCAGTCATCAGGCGCTCTCCACCGTCTCGATGCCCAGCTCGCGCTCACGCATCAGGGTGTAGATCCGCGCGATGTCCTTCCGGACCAGCTTCAGCCGGCCGTGGTTCTCGAGCTGACCGGTCGCCGCCTGGAAGCGGAGGTTGAACAGCTCTTCCTTGGCCTCGCGAAGCTTGTCGACAAGCTCCTCGCTACCCAGTTCACGCAGCTCGGACGCCTTGGTAACGGCCGCCATCACGACTCACCTGCCTCGCGCCGAACGATGCGGCACTTCATCGGAAGCTTGTGGGCGGCGCGGGTGAGCGCCTCCTTGGCAACCTTCTCGTTCGGGTAGGACAGCTCGAACATCACCCGGCCGGGCTTGACGTTCGCGATCCACCACTCGGGAGAACCCTTACCGGAACCCATGCGGGTCTCGGCGGGCTTCTTCGTCAGGGGACGGTCCGGGTAAATGTTGATCCAGACCTTGCCGCCACGCTTGATGTGACGGGTCATCGCGATACGAGCGGCCTCGATCTGACGGTTCGTCACGTATGCCGGGGTCAGCGCCTGGATGCCGTACTCGCCGAACGCAACCTGCGTGCCACCCTTGGACATTCCGCTGCGCTTCGGGTGGTGCTGCTTGCGGTGCTTGACCCTACGGGGGATCAGCATTTCGGTCAGGCCTCCGTTCCGCCGGTAGAAGTGGGCGCGGCCTCCGCGGCCGGAGCAGCCGTGGCGTCGGCCTTGGGGGCCTCGGCACCGGGAGCCTGCTGCGGCTTGCGGCCACCGCGACCGCCACGCTCGCCACCGCGGCCACCGCGGCCGGCGGGACGGTCGTTGCCGCCACCACGGGCCGGACGGTTGCCCGCGCGCGCCGCGGCGTTCTCGGCGCGCACCTCGGCGATGTTCTTGACGTCGCCCTTGTAGATCCAGACCTTCACACCGATACGGCCGAAGGTCGTCTTGGCCTCGAAGAAGCCGTAGTCGACGTTGGCCCGGAGCGTGTGCAGGGGCACGCGGCCCTCGCGGTAGAACTCCGAGCGCGACATCTCGGCGCCGCCGAGGCGGCCACCGCACTGGATCTTGATGCCCTTGGCGCCGGCCTTCATCGTCGACTGCATGCTCTTACGCATGGCGCGACGGAAGGAGACACGCGAGGACAGCTGCTCGGCGACGGCCTGGGCCACCAGCTGAGCGTCCACCTCGGGGTTCTTGACCTCAAGGATGTTCAGCTGGACCTGCTTGCCGGTCAGCTTCTCCAGCTCGCCGCGGATACGGTCGGCCTCGGCGCCGCGGCGGCCGATGACGATGCCCGGACGTGCGGTGTGGATGTCCACGCGGACGCGGTCACGGGTGCGCTCGATCTCCACCTTGGAGATACCGGCACGCTCCATCCCCTTCGTCATCATGCGACGAATGGCGACGTCTTCCTTGACGTAGTCCTTGTACAGCTTGTCGGCGTACCAACGGGACTTGAAGTCCGTGGTGATGCCGAGCCGGAACCCATGCGGGTTAACCTTCTGGCCCATTACCGGGTTCCTTCCTTGCTGCTGAGGACCACGGTGATGTGGCTGGTCCGCTTACGGATCCGGTAGGCACGCCCCTGGGCGCGCGGCCGGAACCGCTTGAGGGTCGGACCCTCGTCCACGTACGCCTCGCTGATGACCAGCGAAGTGGCGTCTGGGTGGTCGTAGTTGTGCGCGGCGTTGGCAATGGCGCTGTCAAGCACCTTGCCGACCGGCACGCTCGCGGCCTGCGGGGCGAAACGCAGGACCGCCTGAGCCTCCGTGGCATCCATGCCACGGATGAGGTCCACCACGCGGCGGGCCTTCATGGGCGTGACGCGGATGTACCGCGCCTGGGCCCTGGCTTCCATGGTTGTCCCTTCGGTGTGAGTCATAGTCGTTTCCACCCCGCCTTAGCGGCGCTTCGACTTCCGGTCGTCCTTGACGTGGCCGCGGAAGGTGCGAGTCGGCGAGAACTCGCCGAGCTTGTGGCCGACCATCGACTCGGTGACGAACACCGGGACATGGATCTTGCCGTTGTGCACCGCGATGGTGTGGCCCAGCATTGCCGGGATGATCATCGAGCGACGGGACCAGGTCTTGATGACGGTTTTGGTGCCAGCTTCGTTCTGGACATCCACCTTCTTGATGAGGTGGCCGTCGACGAAGGGCCCCTTCTTCAGACTGCGCGGCATCTAAACCCGCTCCTAGCGCTTCTTGTTCGTCTTGCGGCGGCGGACGATGTACTTGTTGCTCGCCTTCTTCGGCGAACGCGTACGACCTTCCTTCTGACCCCACGGGCTGACCGGGTGGCGACCACCTGAAGTCTTGCCCTCACCACCACCGTGCGGGTGGTCAACGGGGTTCATGGCGACACCGCGGACGGTCGGGCGGACGCCCTTCCAGCGCATCCGGCCGGCCTTGCCCCAGTTGATGTTCGACTGTTCGGCGTTGCCGACCTCACCGATGGTGGCGCGGCAGCGGACGTCGACCAGCCGGATCTCTCCGGACGGCATACGAAGGTGGGCCATGGAGCCCTCCTTCGCCAGCAGCTGTACGGAAGTGCCCGCGGAACGGGCGAACTTCGCGCCGCCGCCGGGACGCAGCTCGATGGCGTGGATGGTCGTACCGACCGGGATGTTGCGCAGCGCCAGGTTGTTGCCGGGCTTGATGTCGGCGGACGGGCCGTTCTCGACACGGCTGCCCTGCGCCAGGCCACGCGGCGCGAGAATGTAGCGCTTCTCGCCGTCCGCGTAGTGCAGGAGCGCGATGCGCGCGGTGCGGTTCGGGTCGTACTCGATGTGCGCGACCTTGGCCGGCACGCCGTCCTTGTCGTGACGACGGAAGTCGATCAGACGGAAGGCACGCTTGTGTCCACCACCTTGGTGGCGAACGGTCACACGACCGGCGTTGTTACGGCCGCCCTTGCTGTGCAGGGGGCGGACCAGCGACTTCTCCGGCGTGGACCGCGTGATCTCTACGAAGTCGGCGACGCTGGAGCCACGACGGCCCGGGGTCGTCGGCTTGTACTTGCGGATACCCATTTCTCAGTCCTCGGAATATTCCGGACTTCGATTCGATCCGACTCCCGTTAGGAAGTCGGGCCGCCGAAGATGTCGATACGGTCGCCCTCGGCGAGGGTCACGATGGCGCGCTTGGTGTCCGAGCGCTTGCCGAAACCGGTGCGGGTGCGCTTGCGCTTGCCCTGCCGGTTGATCGTGTTGACCCCGGTGACCTTGACCGAGAAGACCGCCTCGACGGCCTGCTTGATCTGAGTCTTGTTGGAGCCGGGCGCGACGATGAACGTGTACTTGTTCTCGTCGAGCAGCGCGTAGCTCTTCTCGGACACCACGGGCTTGACGAGAACGTCACGCGGGTCCGTGAAGGTCTTGCTGGTGATCTCGGCCATCAGGCTTCGCTCCCCTCGGTGTCGGCAGTCTGTCGCGCAGCCCCGCCGGACACGAAGGACTCGAAGGCGGCCTTGGTGAAGACCACGTCGTCGGAGACAAGCACGTCGTACGTGTTGAGCTGTCCCGGGTCCAGCAGGTGGACCTCGGGGAGGTTGCGCGCGGACAGCCACGCGGCCTCGTCGCTCCGCTCGACGACCAGGAGCACGTGCTTGCGCTCACTGACCTTGCCGAGCAGGGTCTTGGCGGCCTTGGTGGACGCCGCGCCCTCGACCACGTCGGAGACGACGTGGATACGAGCGTTGCGGGCCCGGTCGGAGAGGGCACCGCGCAGGGCGGCGACCTTCATCTTCTTCGGGGTCCGCTGCGAGTAGTCACGCGGGGTGGGGCCGTGTACGACGCCACCGCCGGCGAACTGCGGCGCACGGGTCGAACCCTGACGGGCGCGGCCGGTGCCCTTCTGGCGGTAAGGCTTCTTGCCACCACCACGGACCTCGCCACGGCGCTTGACCTTGTGCGTGCCCTGACGGGCGGCGGCCAGCTGCGCGACGACGACCTGGTGGATCAGCGGGATGCTGACCTTGGCGTCGAAGATCTCGGCCGGGAGCTCTACGGTCCCGGACTTGTCGCCCGAGGGCGACATGATGTCAATGGTGCTGCTCATGTCTTCAGGCCCCCTTCGCCGCGGTGCGGACCAGGACGAGGCCGCCGTTCGGACCAGGAACCGCACCCTTGATCAGGATGAGGCCCTTCTCCGCGTCAACGGCGTGAACGGTCAGGTTCTGGGTGGTGACCCGCTCATTGCCCATACGGCCGGCCATCCGCATGCCCTTGAACACGCGGCCCGGGGTGGCGCAGCCACCGATGGAGCCGGGAGAGCGGTGCTTGCGCTGGGTTCCGTGACCGGCGCCGAGGCCCTTGAAGTTGTGACGCTTCATGACACCGGCGAAGCCCTTGCCCTTGCTCTTGCCCGTGACGTCCACGCGGACGCCGGACTCGAACACAGCGGCGGTGACCTCCTGGCCGAGCGTGTACTCGGACGCGTCGGAGGTGCGGAGCTCCACCAGGTGGCGGCGGGGGGTCACGTCGGCCTTGGCGAAGTGGCCCTTGAGGGGCTTGTTCACCTTGCGCGGGTCGATCTCGCCGAAGGCGATCTGGACCGACTCGTAGCCGTCGGAGTCATTCGTACGGACCTGGGTAACGACGCAGGGTCCGGCCTTGACCACGGTCACCGGGACGACACGGTTGTTCTCGTCCCAGACCTGGGTCATGCCGAGCTTCTCGCCCAGGACACCCTTGATCTGCTTTGCCATCTCTTCCGCGCCTCTCAGAGCTTGATCTCGATGTCGACGCCGGCCGGAAGGTCCAGGCGCATCAACGAGTCAACGGTCTTGGGCGTCGGGTCGAGGATGTCGATCAGGCGCTTGTGCGTGCGCATCTCGAAGTGCTCGCGCGAGTCCTTGTACTTGTGCGGCGACTTGATGACGCAGTACACGTTCTTCTCAGTGGGCAGCGGCACCGGGCCCGCGACCGACGCACCAGTGCGAGTCACCGTCTCGACGATCTTCTTCGCCGAAGAGTCGATGACCTCGTGGTCGTAGGCCTTGAGCCGGATGCGGATCTTCTGTCCCGCCATGGCTACTCAGTAGTCCTGTTCTCTCGAAACGCTCTGGCCCCGGTTGGGCTGTGCACTCTTCTCTCCGACCCACGCGGTCGGGCGTGTCGCATTCCCTCCACGTAGAAATTCCCGAAGGATTTCCCTGCCAAGGGGTGCGGGCCTGATGACCGCGAGCCGGGGGAGAAACCCCACCGGGTGCCTGGCCGGTACCCCGCTGACACTTCCCAGAAGATTCCCGTACGTCCGCCCCAGCGCTGCCGTGAGAGGCAGATGGGACGACGAGTACTGTGGGACTCGCTTCCGGTCCTCCCGACGGGAGGCGCGCAGCATCGGCACTCAACCGAGCAACCTGTGCAGTGTGCCATATGGGCCCGAGCCCTGGCCAATCGCGGCCGGAGAGCGTACCCCACGGGGTGAGCGGCGAATCCTGGGGCGGACGCGAGGCGCGTGCGCGACCTGTCCAGAACCCCCCGTACGGGAGGACACTGGTACATGGAGGTGCATCATGCGCAAAGTAGTCGATTGCCGTGACATGCCGAGCGAGACGAACTGCACCCTCGCCATCACCGGCGAGGAGGACGAGGTCGTCCGCGCCGCGAGCGAACACGCGGCATCGGTCCACGGCCACGAGAACACGGCGGAACTGCGGGCCCAGATCCGGTCCAACCTGAAGGACGAGATGCCGCAGCACGCGTGACACGTGCCGTTCGGCGCCGCGGGGCGGGTACGAGAACCCTCACCCGTGCGGGTGAATATCCCCAACTGGCCCCCGCCCAGGGCGGATTGTCTGCTTACGCTCAGCGGGCCAGGCTCTGAACAAGTCGCCTCTCGCGGAGGAGATCCGGGCCGAAGGCCGGGACATGGGCCTCGCAGAGGGCCGGGACGTGGGGCTCGCCGAAGGGCGTGCGCAGCAGGGCGTCAGGAGTGTTCTCCGGGTCCTGGAGGTGCGTGGCATCGCGGTCTCCGACGAGGTGCGTGAGCGCATCAGCGGCTGCGGCGACGTCGAGCTTCTGGAGCGTTGGATGGACCGTGCCCTCACGGCCGGCTCCGCCGAGGAGATCTTCGCGGCCGAGTAGTCCTGTCGGCAATGGTTTCCGAAAATGGGTCGGCGCATTACTTGAGGACGATGGCATTCCGGCGTAACAGGATCGCCTTCACGACGTCAAGGGACCCTATTTGGACAAGCGATCCGGTGACATGGACCTGCACCGGATGCGGCGCATAGTGTCTTGATCGCACGGGCCGGGTCCCGGTCGGCAACTCCGACCGGGACCCGGTCATGCGTGGACGCTGAACCGCATACCGGAAAGGCGAGATCGCATCATGGCCGGATCAAAAGACGGAACTTTCGCCGAGAAGATATCCCCCTATCTGCGCCAGAAAATGAACGAGCGCAAAGACGAGGGCGGATTCCCGTTCTTGGACCTTCAGTACGCCGTGGACCCGGCGGAAGCCGTCGACAGGACCCACGAAGTCGGCAGACATTACCAGTCCGAGCTCCGGACCACCTTCGAGGGCCGAATACTCAAGGGTGTTGAGAAGCTCTACCGCAGGACGCTCCTCGTCGAGCCCACGACGATATGCGCGGCACACTGCCGCTGGTGCATTCGCGGACAGTACGAGACGTTAACCTTATCGAAGGACGACCTTGAGCGGATCGCCCGCTACTGCGGCTCCGCCCCCGAGAATGAAGACGTGCGGGAAATCCTGGTGACGGGCGGAGACCCGCTGATCCTGGTCGACCGTATCGAGTTCCTGCTGGACGCGGTCGAGCGGTACGCCCCCCAGGTCGAAGTCGTCCGTCTAGCCACCAGGGTTCCTCTCCAGGACCCCCGTCGGGTCGACGCGCGCATGCTGCACGCTCTGCGCCCGCGGCCGACGTTCCGGGTGGAGATCGCGACCCATATCAACCACCCGGGCGAGCTGTTTCCCGAAGTACGTGAGGCGTACGCGGCCCTGCAGGCCGCAGGGGCCAGGATCTACGACCAGACGGTGCTTCTGCGCGGCGTGAACGACAGTCTCGACACCCTGGTCGAGCTGTACGACGAACTGCGCCACCTCGACATCGAGGCGCACTACCTCTTCCACTGCGTCCCGATACGCGGCATGGACCACCACCGCACCTCGATCGCACAGGGACTCGACCTCTTCCGCCGGCTCGTCTCCTCGGGGATGACATCCGGGCGGGCCAAACCCCAGTACACCCTGATGACCGACGTCGGGAAGGTCTCCTTGTACGAGGGGACGATCATCGACCGTGACGACGACGGCCGGGTGCTGATCCAGACGGGGTACACCTACAAGGACCGGCTGAGCTGGGTCCCCGACTGGGCGCTCCCGCCCACCGCCCGCGTGGATGACGACGGTTGTCTCCAGGTCTGGTACCTGGACAGCGACGGCGGAAAGGCCGAGGCGTAATGCCCCGGCTGTGGCTCGGAAACGCCTGCACCGAGCACATGGTCGACCGCATGGACCTCCTCACCGACGAGGACTTCCGCGGCATTCTCTTCGCGATGAAAAGGCTGATCTGGCTGCTGAGGGACGGCGACGCGATCGTCCTTCCCCGCCCGGCCCCCGACACGTTCCTGCGATACGTCGCCGGCCACACCGGACTCGACACCGGGAGCGTCCACGTCATCAGCCCGGACGCCGACCTCCTCACCCAGGAGCTGCTCCACGGCAAGGAAGTCCTGGGCCGTCTCCAGGACATCGTCACGCCGGACTGGGAGTTCCGCCCGTACATCTACGACCGGGGTGCGGTGACGTTCGCCCGCGAGCTGGGTTTGCACACGGACAGGGCACGGCCGTTCCTGGGACAGGGCGGCGCCGAGCTGTTCAACAGCAAGGTGTTCTTCCGGGCCTTCGCGGCGGGGGCGGGCTTCTCCGTCCCCGCCGGCATGCCCTGCCGGACCGTCGACGACCTCAAGCACATCGTGGGCCAACTGCTGGCGAGAACCGCTTCGGTGATCGTCAAGCGTGACCGGGCCGTGGGCGGACACGGCAACTTCGTCGTCACCACGGACCCGCGTCTCGTCGTGACGGGAGCCCTGTCGAAGACGTACCTCACCGATCCACGGGATCTCGACGCGGTGGTCGCGGCCGCCGGTCTCGCTCGCACTCACGCGCCACAGGGCGAAGTGGTGGTGGAGGAGTTCCTCCCCGATTGCCGGTCCGTCTACGTCGAGGTCGTCTGCCCCGAGGACGGCGGCGAACCCTCGATAGTGAACTCCGGCGAGCTTCGAGCAGCCGATGATCCCCCCGTACTCGTGGGGCTTGAAATGCCACTGCAGACAATTCCGGACAGCTCCCGGAAAGAGTTCTTCGCGGAAGCGCTGCGGATGGCTAGGATGATGCGGGACCTCGGCTACACCGGTCTGGCAAGCATTGATGCAGTCATAGCATCATCGGGCGAAATATGGTTCAACGAAGTGAATGCCCGAATGGGTGGCAGCACTCACCTGCACCATATCGCCGAAACACTGGTCGGCCCTGACTGGGCGGACAGTCATACGCTCCTGAGCCGCTTCAACGTACGATCCGCGAATCTGCGGAAGCTTCTGGGTCTGCTGACGGCGAACGGTCTCGCATGGGACCCGGAGAGCCGACGGGGCGTCGTGATCGCTTCGGACGACACGGAAGTCAGCGGAAACATCGAGTACGTCATTCTGGCGCCCAGCTGGGCGGAAGGGCGCACTTTGGAATCCGGGCTAGGGGAAATTCTCGCCGAAAGCGCTCCACCGCAGGTCTGAAGCCGTTCAACCAACGTACATGGACAGGGGATTCCAGCCGGTGGCCTACCGTGGTCTCGTCAACAAGAAAATGCTCACCTGGTCGTTCGTCGTCGCGGTGAGCAGACTTCCTGTTGCCATGGCTCCACTGGCTTTCGTGTTCCTGGGCCGGGAAACCTCCGGCGGCTACACCATCGGTGCCGTGATGGCCGCGGTGTACACGGCGGCGGAGGCAGCAGGGGCACCCCTGTTGGGGTCCCGGCTCAGGACCAGGGCTTTTCGCGGCGAGATCGCCGCCGGGCTGGTGGTCAGCTCGGCGGCTTTCGCGGCCCTTGCCTTTTTCCCCGGAATCGGGGCGGGCGCGTCCATCGGTCTGGCCGCCGTGGCCGGCGCCGGCTGCGCGGCGGCGCCCGGGGCCTTACGGACCATGGTCTCCGACCTGGTGGGCGAGAAGGACCTCAACTCCGCGCTGAGCCTGGAGTCGTCTCTGAACATGGCGGTCTGGGCAGCCTCACCGGCCGTGGTCGCGGCCGCCGCCCTGCACTACTCCGCGACACTCCCCTTCTTCGCCGCGGCGGCGTCCGCCCTCATGGGCGCGGCCTGCGTGTTCCTCCTCCCGGAGAAGACCGGCAAGCCCGCGGAGTCCGGGCACTCGCGCAGCGCGACGCGGCATCTGGTGAGCGTCTGGCCCATCTACCTGACCAGCGTCGCGGTCATGTATCTGCTGGCCACCGTCGAACTCAGTCTCCCCGCCCTGCTTGAGCAGCGAGACCACGCCGTCGCGTACAGCGGCCCCCTGCTCACCTGCTTCGCCCTGGCCAGCATTCTCGGCGGGATCGTCTACGGGCTCCGCACCTGGCCGGGCGACCCCGAGAAACAGAGCACCGTCCTGTTGCTCGTCACGACCGTCCTGATATCGATCATGGCGCTGTCGTCGGCGATCCCCGCGATGGCCACGTATCTGCTCCTGGCCGGGTTCGCCCAGGCCATCGTGCTCATCGCCCGGAACCTGTCGTTGCGAACCGCTCTCCGGGACGACCTGCACCCTGTCGGCTACTCCATCCTGTACGCGGGCAGCGGCATCGGCTACGGCGTCAGCGCGGCGACGACAGGCGTTCTGCTCGCCTACTTCCGGCCTTCGTACGTGGTGCTGAGCGCCGCGGCCGTCACGCTCCTCCTGACGGCGGTCTCGGCACTGGGCCGAGGGAGAGTGGAACAGAACAGGGTGGAACGAAGCAGGGTGGAACAGAAGCCGCAGGGTGCGAAGCGGTTCGACTCCCCCGACGCCCAGTCCGAAACCGGAAGCGGCTGACGTCCCGCGGGCGGTCCCCCGCGGACCGGCCGCGTTGGACAGGACGCGCCCGCGGTCGCAACCTGAATGAGGGGAGTTCACCGCCGCTGGAGAAGAGGTCTTCATGACTGACGTTCCTCTCGCCCACCCGGAGAAAGCGGAAGCGGCGCCCGACGGGCAGGCGCTCCTTATTCTCGCGGCGGACCACAGAAACAGTCTGGAGTCGGGTCTCTACGGGATCACCGCGCCGCCCACCCCGGCGCAGGAGGCCCGGATCTGCGCCGACAAGCTGCTGATCTACCAGGCGCTGCTGGACGCCGCCGAGAAATTGCCGGCGGGCGCGCAGCCCGGAATCCTCATCGATGAGCAGTACGGTGCCGACGTCGTCGAACTCGCGGCGCGTTCGGGCGGCGCGGTGGATCTGGCGGTGCCGATCGAGGCCAGCGGCAGCGACTGGTTCGAGTTCGCCTACGGCGACCGGTGGCGCCGCCACGCGGAGTTCTTTCCCGCCGACTACGCCAAGGTCCTCGTACGTGACAATCCGGGGTTCGACGCGGGCCGCCGGGCGCGGCAGGCCAAGGATCTGGCCGAGGTCTCCTCGTGGGCCGCGGACACCGGTCGGCCGCTGATCCTGGAACTCCTCGTCCCGGCGGGCGACTCCGACAAGCAGGCCGTCGGCGACGACACGGCACGTTACGACGCCGAACTCCGGCCCGGCCTCACGGTCTCGGTGATCGAGTATCTCCAGGACCACGGTGTGGAGCCCGCGATCTGGAAGATCGAAGGACTCGAACGCCACGAGGACACCGTCGCCGTGCTGGCCGCCGCCCGACGCGACGCGCGGACAGCCGACTGCATCGTGCTCGGGCGCCACGCGACGCACGGCCGGCTCGACCACTGGCTGAAGGTCGCGGCACCCGTCCCCGGCTTCGTGGGCTTCGCGATCGGCCGCAGCATCTGGTGGGACGCGCTGCACGCGCACCTGTACCACCACTCCACCGACGGCGAGACCCGTGGCCGGATCACCGGCCAGTACCTCGACTTCGCGCGCTACTACCTGACGGCACGCGACGGCGCGCTCGCTCCCGCCTGGGCGCAAACCCCGCGCACGCAGCGGTGAAGAGGTTGCCTCCACGCGCCGGGCACATAAAGCTCCCGATCGACTACCCTGAGTGACCCGGCGGATCGCATCACGCGCGGTCCGCTCCACGAGGGGAACTCACCATGATGCGACGACGCTTGGCCCTGTCCCTGGGCGCGCTGGCGGCCGGCGTGACCCTGGCAGTCGGGGTGTCCGGATCGGCGTACGCGGCGGAAGGCGTCCTGATCGTCAACGGCAACGAGTACAAGGACCCGAGCGGCTGCTATGCCATCGACTGGTACCCGTCGTCGGTGACCAACCACACCGACGCCATCGCCGAGGTCCACTCCGGGCCGAACTGCACCGGCCAGGTCGAGTGGCTGGTCTACCCGGGCGAGACGTACCACACGGAGACAGCCCAGAGCGTCTTCGTCCTCTGAGCCCACCAGTCGGACCGACGTCACCGGCGGCGCGTGCCCGGACCGGGTGAGCGCCGTACGGCTCCGGCCCTCAGTGCTGGATCAGCCCGCCGACCGTGACGGGAGCGACGTGACCGGTCGCCGGAAGGGTCCGGGCCAGGGCCAGGCCGATGTCGACCAGCGACGACCGGCGCAGGCCGGCGACGTCGGGAAGCGGGGTCCAGACCGACTCGACGATCTCGCCGTTCGGCTCGGGCCGCAGCCGGCCGCCGGTGATGCGGACCTGGTAGAAGATGCCGACATTCTGGTGTTCCGGCCCGCCGGGGACGGTGCGTTCGGCCGCGGGAACGACCCGTGAGTCCACGCCCAGCAGGCGCTCGACCACCGCGTCGCAGCCGGTCTCCTCGGCGACCTCCCGGATCACCGCGTCGTACGGATCCTCCGCGTGCTCGACCCGGCCGCCCGGAAGGGTCCAGGTGGCCTCACCCCGCGGTGATACGTGACAGCCGAGCAGCACCCGCCCGTCCTCGACGCACACGGCGTACGCCGCCAACCGGAAACTCATCCCGCCATCTCCCCATCTCCCCATCTCCCCGCCGGACGCCGTCTCGACGGACGTTCGCAGCCTGATGTCGAGTATCGCCACTCAGCGCCTCAGCCGGACCCCGAATCCAGCCAGGGCCTGCGCCCGGGTCCGGTCGGGTGGGTGCCCGTGGCGCTCATGACGACCGAGTAGAGGCTGGTCTCCGCCGTGATGAAGAGGCGGTTGCGCTTGGGGCCGCCCCAGGCGATGTTGGCCACCGCCTCCGGGATGTCGAGGCGCCCGATCAGCGTGCCGTCGAGGTCGTAGCAGTGCACTCCGTCGTCCATCGCGGCCGCCCAGAGCCGGCCCGCGTCGTCGAAGCGGAGGTTGTCGAAGCGGGCCCGTTCGCGGGCCGCGGCCTCGGCGAAGATCTCGCCGTCCGACAGCGTGCCGTCGTCGCGTACGTCAAAGACGCGGATGAGGCCGGCCCGGGTGTCGGAGACGAAGAGCCGCCGTTCGTCGGCCGAGAAGACGAGGCCGTTCGGGGCGCCGAAGCAGTCGGCGACGAGGCGCACTTCGCCGGTGGCGGGATCGATCCGGTAGACGTTGTTGGAGTTGATCTCGCTCTGCGCGCGGTGGCCCTCGTAGTCGCTGGTGATACCGAAGTCCGGGTCGGAGAACCAGATCGAGCCGTCGGACTTGACCGCCGCGTCGTTCGGGCTGTTCAGGCGCTTGCCCTGCCAGCGGTCGGCCAGCACCGTGACCGTGCCGTCGTGTTCGGTACGTGTCACCCGGCGGTTGCCCTGCTCGCAGGTGACGAGTCGGCCCTGGCGGTCGAGGGTGTTGCCGTTCGTGTGCCCGGCGGAGCGGCGGAAGACGCTGACGGCCCCGGTCTCCTCGTCCCAGCGCAGCATCCGGTCGTTGGGGATGTCGCTCCAGATCAGCTGCCGCCAGGCGGGCAGATAGATCGGCCCCTCCGCCCAGCGGCAGCCGGTGTACAGGACCTCCAGGCCGTCGTCGCCGTTCATGCACCGACCGGTACGGAACCGGTCGTCGAGCATCTCGTACAGCGGGGGGCGTTCGCCGGTCATACGGGTCCTTCCCATGCCAGGCGGGTTCCAGGCGGGTTCCACGTGCACACGATACCGAATGTGCTTCGGCATGAATGGAACAGTGCAGGATGGGATACGGTCAAGACAAGATCGGGCCGAATGGAGAATCGTGGATCATATCGATCGTGCCCTGCTGGAACAGCTCCAGCTGGACGCCACCCAGCCCTACGCCGCGCTGGGCCAGGCCGTGGGCCTCTCCGCCGGCGCGGCTCACGAACGCGTACGGAAGCTGCGGGAACGCGGCGCGATCCGGCGTACCACCGTCGAGGTGGACCCGGCGGCGGTGGGCGGCGGCGTCCTGGCCTATGTGATGGTCAACTCGGTCTCATGGATGGGTGATTCGGCGGAGGGTTTCGCCGCGCTCCCCGAGATCCTGGAGGCGCACGTCATCGCCGGCAGCGCGTCGGTACTGGTGAAGGTCAGGACCGGGACCACCGAGCAGTTGCAGGACGTGCTGCGCCGGATCTACGCGATCGACGGGGTCAGCGGGACGCAGGCCACGGTGGTGCTGGAGACCTTCTTCGAGCGGCCCGTCTCCCCACGCGCCGCCGATCAGGACTGAACTCCCGCGACACCGGCCGGTGTTGCCCGCGACCGTACTCCGTCGCGGCCGCCCGTCAGGAAGGCGCTCGGGATCAGGGCGAGCGCCGTGATGGACAGCGCCCGCCAGAAGGACGTCCCGAACGCCTCCGCGATGTGGGGGCTGTCCCCCGAGGCCTGTCCCTTCAGCGTACGTCCGCGTGGCGTCAGCTCAGTGTCGGTACGTCGCCGCTCCGCGCCCACGCGACCTCCACGTTCCGTAGACCACGGCCCCAGGGACCCACGATCTCCGCGAGCGCGGCGGCGTCCGGCGGGCCGGCGCCGAGGCCGATCGCGTACCGAATCGCGCCCCCATCAGCCGCGTACGGGCGCGGCCAGGCGTGCGCGTCCCGCACCCCGGCGGCTTCGAGCGCGGTGAGCAGCGCCCGTACACGGCCCCGGAAGCGCCCCAGGGTGTCGGGGCGTCGCGTGTCCACGGTCACCACCGCCCAGGCGGCGTGGCGGCGGTGCATGGGCGGGGGTGGGGTCAGTTCCCAGGCCCCGTACAACTCCTGTATCAGCAGGTCGCGTTGGCCCGGACCGACCTGGTCCGTGCAGCTGCGGATCGGGGCGGTCGGGGTCAGTACGGTGACGGGGGCGGGGGCGGCGGCAGGAGCGGGAGCCGGAGCGGCGGCAACTCCGAGGGAGACCGGTACGCGCCAGTCCCATGCCGCCCACGTGCCGAAGAAGTGCCTCAGCAGGTCCTCGCGCCCCAGCGGGCCGGCCTCCGCGACCGTGCGCGCCGCCAGCACCGCCCAGGCCAGGCCGGGCAGCCCGCCGAAGGGAGCGGAGTCCAGCCCGCGCGCCCCGGCCCAGGTCTTCACGTCCCTCGCCAGCCGGGCGAAGGCGTCGTGGCGGTCGCCGACCGCGTCTCGTACGGCCACCGCGTCACTCACCGCACTCAGCGCGACGGCCGCCGCCACGCCCAACTCGGCGCGGCGGTCGACAGCCTGCGCCGGAGGCAGCGAACCGGTCGCGACCGCGGCCAGATCAACGCCCAACTCGCCCACCGCGAACCGGAGTCCGGGCACGCGCGCGCCGACCACCTCCCGTACGTGAGCCACGGGCAACGCGGCGCTCACCCGGCGCCGTATCTCGCCCATGTCCACCGTCGCGCCCGGCAGCGCCGCCACCAAGTCAAGGTCCGCCCCGGCGGACGCGCAGCCCATGCGGCGGGAGCCGACGACATGTACGGCGCCCTCGGGCAGGGCGCGGGCGAGAAGTCTCGCGGTGTCTCCGGCGTCGACATCGGGCGGGCTCGCGACCGGACCGTCGTCCGGGAGCCAGTTGATCGCGCCCGTCCCGAGCGCGACCGTCGCCCGTACGCGCATCGGCTCGTCACCCCTGCGCGACAGCAGCGCCAACTCCCCCACGGGCGAGGACACTTCGCCGAGCCGGGCCTCGATCCCCGCGGCGACCCGCTGCGGGTCGCGGCTCCGCCCGAGCGTCAGATGCGGCGTGAAGCCCTCGGCCCGCCGCCCACCGCAGCGCGGGAAGCGCCGCTCCAGCGCCTCCCGAAGCCCCGCCCACGGAGCCTCGCCCTCCCCCACCGGGTCGAGCCAGAGCGTGGCGTCCTCGCGGTGCCCGAAGGTGTGCACGCCGGCCAGCCGCGCCGTGAAGGGCGCGATCTCGGCGGCGGCAGCGGCGAGCAGCGGGGCCGCGCGCTCGAAGTCGGACTCCGGGACGAAGCCGAAGAGCAGGTTCACATGTGGCGGCCAGCGGTCGACCTGCGGATCGTGCTCCCGCCGTACGGCCTGGAGGGGACCCCACAGCTCGTGGGGCGGCAGCCAGGCGACTGCGGTACGGGCGGTGGCAGCGACGTCGAGGGCGTCCGCGTGCGAACTCCCCTCCACCGCACCGAGATCGACCTCCGCCGCCACCCCGTAGTGGTCGGAGATGTAGAGCCCGCCCGCGTCCGGCGTGTCGCCACGCAGCGCGGCCCCGGCCACCACCCCGCTCCCCCGCAGCAGCACCCGGTCCAGCCGCGCGGCACGGCCCGACAACGAGGCCACCGCCGCCAGCGGATTGGTGACCGGATCGAAGGTGGGCGTGCGGTCCTCGGAGCCGTACACCTCGCTCCACGCGTCACGCAGCCCGAGCGCGGCGGCCGGTCCGTCGTCCCCGCCGGAGCCGTCGTTGAAGTCGCCCAGCAGGATCAGGTCGGCGTCGACTCCGCCCAACCCCTCGGCGAGGGCGGCCAGTTCGTTACGGCGCCGGGCCGCGCCGTCCTTGGAGTGGTCACTGCTCAGGTGCGTGGCGGCCACGACGAGCGGCCCGGCGGCGGTCTCCACGGTGAACGCGGTGACGGCCTTGTGCGAACCGAGGACATGGTGCCCCGCCTCACGCACGGGCAGGCGGCTGAGGAGCAGCAGCCCGTTGTCGTCCACGTCACGCCCGCCCGGGTCGCTGCCGACGGTGTAACTCACCCGCACCCAGGGTGCGTTCAGCAGCATCGTGAGCAGTTCGCGCTCGACCTCCTGCAGCGCGATGACGTCGGCGTCGGCCTCCTCCAGGGCGGCGAGCAGCAGGGGCCGCCGCGCGGCGGTGTGGACGCGGTCGCTGTCGTAGCGGTCCCAGAGGGTGTTCCAGGTGAGAACGCGCAGCGAGACGGAGGCGGGCGCGGGCGGTGGTGCGGCCTCGGAAGGGCGCCAGCCCTCGGGGCCGTACGCGTAGGCCGTACTCGCCGTGAAGAACGGCGCCCGCAGCAGCCGGGGTTGACTCACCCGCCCGGCGTCCGTGGTGTCGATCCGGTCGACGCCGGTGGCCCGGTCCCAGACCACTTCGCCGTCGGCCTCCACGAACAGCACGCGATGCCAGGGGATGTCGCCGCCGGGCACGAACGCGGGCAGCGGGATCCGCCCGGGGCTCGTGCCGCGCCGGCTGACGCCGAGGACGAAGCGCGCGGGATCGAAGCGCGGGTCCCAGCGCACCTGGTGGTACAGCTGGTCGCTGGTCCGCATCAGTCCTCCCCTTCCCCTTCGACGCTGTCCGTGTCCTCGATGTCGCCGCCCGCCCCGACGTACCACGTGCGGTGCGCGTCCCCCGGATACGGCGGTACGAAGCGGTGCGACTGTCCCGCGAGTACGTCGGGCGGCACCGGGTGCGGCCGTACGCGGTTGCGCCTGACCAGCTCCGCCTCGTCCACGAGCAGTACGGCGTGTGTGACGAGCGCGTCGCGCCGCCGCGCCAACGTGCCTACCAGCGAACGCTGTTGCCGGTTGAGCGAGGTGGCGTCCCACACCACCGTGCCGCCGGTGCCGCCCCGCGCGAGCGCGCGGTCGAGCCGGTCGAGGCCGTCCCGCAGGACGTCGCCGTTGTCGCGCTGATCGGCGCGGGAGCCACGGGACTCCCGCAGTTCGTCGAGCGAGATCCGCGTCCCGACCCCCGTCAGTCCTTCTACGAAGGTGCTCTTCCCGCTCGCCGACGGCCCGACGAGATGGATCAGCCGTGGAAAGTCCCCGGACCGCCATCGCCAGGTCGCGGCCACGGCCTCCTCGACGGTGGTGAGGCGCCCGTCGACCCAGGCGTCACGGGCCCCCGCCCAACAGCGCGCGATCGCATCCGCTCCGAGCCCGTCGAGGGCGACCCGCAACCCCGTACGCAGCGCCTCCAACGCCTCCCCGCCGTCCAGGAGTCCCGCCTCCTCGGCGTGCAGCGCGGACCACTCGACCTGCTCCCCCGACGCCCCCTCCGCCACCGCACCGGCGACGGCGTGCAGCACCCCCAGGTCGGCGGCGAGGGACATCCGCGCGAGCCCGGCGCGCCGCCCGTTGTCGGGGAACGGCCGGTGCAGCGCCGGATACAGCCCAACCAGGTCCGCAACGCGCCGGGCCTGCGCCATCCCGAGCGGCGCGACGAGCGCACCCGCGAGCCGGCCGCGCGGCACGTCGTGGCAGAGCGCCGCGAGAACCCCGCCCAGCCGGTCGTCCCCGGTACGCCCGGCGGCGTCGAGCCGCCCGACCACCTCGCGGGCCGCGTCCTCGTCCCCCGCTACCCCCACGGCGCGCGCCACCGCCCCGGCATCGACGGAACCTCCCGACCGCACGTCCCACAACGCGGCACGCGCCCCGAGCCCGTTCTCCACGACGGCGGCGTGCATCCAGTGCGTATCGGTCTGTACGTGGTGCGGCCGCACCCACTTGGCGAGCCGCAGCCCGAACTCCTCACGTACGAAGCCCTCGACGCTCCGTACGACATACCCCTCCTGCCGCGCGGGGTCCAACTTCAGCGCGCGCAGGGCCCGTTCGTCGAAGATCCCCCGCCACAGCACGGGCGGCGCGGGAACCCCCAGCCGCCGCAGGAACCGCACGGTCGCGTCCCAGTCGAGACAACGCTCGCCGTCCCACACGGAGAAGCCGTAGAACCAGCTCTCCAGGTCCTCGTACGCGATCGAGTGCCGCGCGTACATGTTCTCCCCGCACACCCGCACCCCACCGGGGATCAACCCCCCGATCCGCCCCTGCAGCCCCTTCACCCAGGCGCGCGACGGATGATGCCCGGAATCCAACGACCGGGCGTGCACCCCGTCGCCGTACAGGGTGGTGTTCTCCCCGTCCATCTTCTCGGTGACGACAACTTCCCGCCCCCGCAGCCCACCCAGCCCCCCGACCCGCACATCGTCCGAGCCGACGCCGGGCGACCAGGGCAGATGGGGCGTACGCGGATACGCCGTACGCATGTCCCACACTCCCCCGCGCCCAGTGACTGCTTGCCCGGCAACCCTAGAAGCGCGGCGGAAGACGATCCATCGATTAACGAACGGGCCTCGGCCGGTCCCACGCGAAGAGGCCCCGCACCGGCTCGAAAGC